>NZ_JBXWSG010000003.1:0-96052 GCF_059613305.1 Ruegeria sp. BHSB056
GTGCTTGCTCGGATGCGACGGCTTCGGGTATTCCGGTTTCAAGGGCGTGATGCTGGACCGCTTTTCCGACCTGTGGATCATAAATCAGCCGTTGAATCATGTCGTGCCGGCGGGCCAGCTTGAACGGTTGGATCGGACGTTGCAGGCGCTGGTTCAAACGCGCCACGGCACGTTCCAACCGGCGGCGGAAGAACCACCGGACTGACGGGAACAGGAAATGTGAAGCGAAAGTAACCATGGCAAAGACCACGATCAGCACAAAAAGCCAAAGCGGAAGTTCCACGGTTTGCGTCATGGCCGCACCTTGCCACCAAACGCAGCTACTCACAATCTGAACAATTGCAGGATGCCGCAACGCAGCGAATTGACATGTCCCGAAAATTGCGCTTTAGAACCCGTAGACGTAATTTTATTGCCCACCGAAACGCGAGGCCCCTTCATGACGCAGATGCAGAAAGATCGCCCCTGGCTCATCCGGACCTATGCCGGTCATTCTACCGCCAAGGCCTCGAACGCGCTTTATCGTGGCAACCTTGCCAAAGGGCAAACCGGTCTTTCGGTTGCCTTCGATCTGCCCACCCAGACCGGATATGACAGTGACCACACGTTGGCACGTGGCGAAGTTGGCAAGGTCGGGGTCCCCGTTTGCCATCTGGGCGATATGCGGGTTTTGTTCGATCAGATTCCATTGGAACAGATGAACACGTCTATGACGATCAACGCCACCGCCCCTTGGTTGCTTGCCCTTTACATCGCAGCGGCCGAGGAACAGGGCGCTGACGTTTCCAAGTTGCAGGGCACGGTCCAGAACGACCTGATCAAGGAATATCTGAGCCGGGGCACTTATGTTTGCCCGCCAAAACCGTCGCTCAAGATGATCGCGGACGTGGCCGAGTATTGCTATACCAATGTTCCGAAATGGAACCCGATGAACGTGTGCTCGTATCACCTGCAAGAGGCGGGCGCAACGCCAGAGCAGGAGCTCGCGTACGCCCTGGCCACTGCCATCGCCGTGCTGGACGAATTGCGCCCACGAGTACCTGCCGAGGATTTCCCGGCGCTCTGCGGCCGGATTTCCTTTTTTGTGAATGCCGGCATCCGCTTTGTCACCGAAATGTGCAAAATGCGTGCCTTCGTGGATCTTTGGGATGAGATTCTGCAACAACGCTATGGTGTTGAAAATCCGAAGTTCCGCCGATTCCGGTATGGCGTGCAGGTGAACTCTCTGGGTCTGACCGAGCAACAGCCTGAAAACAACGTCTACCGCATCCTGATCGAGATGCTGGCCGTAACCCTGTCGAAGAATGCACGCGCCCGTGCGGTGCAGTTGCCCGCCTGGAACGAGGCGCTTGGCCTGCCACGCCCTTGGGATCAGCAATGGTCCATGCGGATGCAGCAGATTCTGGCCTATGAAACTGATCTGCTGGAATTCGATGATCTGTTCGATGGCAACCCGGCTGTTGATGCCAAGGTCGAAGAACTGAAAGCAGGTGCACGCGCAGAACTGGCGAACCTGGATTCGATGGGCGGTGCGGTTGCGGCAATCGAGTATATGAAATCCCGCCTTGTGGATTCCAACGCTGAACGTCTGAACCGGATCGAACGCAACGAAACCGTCGTCGTCGGCGTGAACAAATGGATGGAAGGCGAGGCTTCGCCCTTGCAGACCGAAGATGGCGGCATCATGGTCGTAGATCCTGCCGTGGAACAGGAACAGATCGACCGCCTGAATGCGTGGCGGGCTGAGCGGGACGAAGCGGCTGTTGCAGCGACCTTGGCCGCATTGCGCCAGGCTGCTCAGACAGGAGCGAACGTCATGGAGCCGTCCATTGCCGCTGCCAAGGCTGGTGTGACAACCGGAGAGTGGGCCGAAGAGATGCGCAAGGTCTTCGGCACTTATCGTGGCCCGACCGGTGTTTCCGGATCGGTCTCGAATAAGACCGAAGGGTTGGAGGACCTGCGCACGGCGGTTGATGCTGTCAGCGACAAACTGGGACGGCGCCTGAAGTTCCTGGTTGGAAAACCGGGGTTGGACGGCCATTCCAACGGCGCCGAACAAATCGCGTTCCGTGCCCGCGACTGCGGCATGGATATCAGCTATGAGGGTATCCGGTTGACCCCGGAAGAAATTGTCACCTCAGCCTGTGACGGTGACGCACACGTCATCGGGCTGTCGATCCTGTCCGGCAGCCATCTGCCTTTGGTAGAAGATGTAATGGATCGGCTGCAAAAGGCTGGGCTGTCTCACATTCCCGTGGTTGTCGGCGGAATTATTCCTGATGAAGATGCCGCAAAATTGAAAGCAATGGGTGTATCCAAGGTTTACACCCCCAAAAACTTTGAACTTAATGCGATCATGAGCGATATCGTAACGCTGGTAGACCCCAAAAACCTCGCAGCCGAGTAACTGAGGTTTTAGACTCCTAATTCTCCGTTTCTTCCCATTGGATATTTGGGATGGAATAAACCATTCGTTAGAATTACGGTGCGCGTTCAAGTGCACCGTAAATATATCCTTCGGAGATGAATGATGGGGATCAATCTTGAACAGATGTCGCGTAAAGACCTTATGGCACTGCGTGACGATGTCGAAAAAGCCTTGGTAGGAGCCGAAAAACGCGAGCGCCGTGAGGCATTGAAAGCCGCTGAAAAGGCCGCCGCGGAATTCGGGTATTCGCTATCCGAGCTTTCAGGCGACGCACCCCGCGCATCCAAGCAAAAGAAAACAAAAGAAAAATACCGCAATCCTGCCAATCCGGAACAAACCTGGACAGGTCGCGGCCGCAAGCCGAAATGGGTGCATTATGCGTTGCAGGCGGGTGCCGATATTTCCGATCTTGAAATCTGATCAGGGCGGATCAAAACAATGACAATCCATATAGGCGCTGAAAAAGGCGAAATTGCAGAAACTGTTCTATTACCCGGAGATCCTTATCGGGCGAAATGGGCAGCCGAGACGTTTTTGGACGATGTGAAACAAGTCAATAACGTCCGGGGGATGCTTGGGTTTACCGGAAATTGGAAGGGAAATCCTGTAACGATACAGGGTAGCGGCATGGGAATGCCCTCGCTCTCTATTTACGTAAATGAGTTAATTCGTGATTACGGTGCAAAAACCCTGATCCGAATTGGGTCGTGTGGCGGAATGCAGGACAGTGTCAAAATTCGAGACGTCATTCTGGCATTGACTTCGACAACGCTGAGCACGCCGTCACGCGGTATCATGAAAGAACTGAACTTTGCGCCCTGCGCCGATTGGAGTTTGTTGCAGGCGGCAGCAAAGGCGGCGGCTGCCAAAGGGACTCCTACCCATGTCGGTGGGATTTATTCTTCGGACGTTTTCTATGATGAGCGCCCGGACCTGAATGAACAGATGGTGCGTCACGGGATTCTTGGCGTCGAAATGGAGGCGGCCGAGCTCTATATCCTGGCAGCGCGCCACAAATGTCGTGCTCTGGCAGTTCTCACTGTTTCCGATCACCTTCTGACGGGAGAAGCTCTGCCATCCTCGGAACGTGAAAGCAGCTTTGGAGACATGGTGGAAATCGCGCTACAGGCCGCATTCCCGGGCAACTAGCAGTAAGGTGGGTGCCCGCAGATCCTAACGCCCGTGCGTGCGATCATAGCCATTGCGCGCCGGGCTTTCCCAGCCATCCAGGTCTGTGGCCGTCGCGGCAAATGTTTCGACCAACAAGGGATAACACGCGGCGGTGTCAGAGGAATGTTCCGAGGAACAATCCCCACCCGGACAGGCGCTGAGATTGCCAAGCAAATCGATCTCGGCAAAGAATTCCAGATAGTCGCCGGGGCGAACGGGCGATGCTTTCATGAAATACCGCCCTGTATCCCGAGTGAAACCGGTACACATGAAGACGTTCAAAACGTCGTGCACCGCGGGTTCGGCCTCATCCATCGGGATATTCAGATGATCCGCCAGCGCGCGGGTCAGGTTGGAATGGCAACAGTGGTGATACTGCGTGCCGGACAGCAAGTTGCCCGTATATGGATCACAACGCGTACCGATTACGTCATGAACCGATCCCCCATAGGCATCGATCCCGTACCACTCCAGTGTATCCGCTATGATGGTGGCCATCGGGCGCAGATGTGGGAAACTGGACCACATCCGCTCTCCGATGGTCAGGTGCGTGCCATGCAGAGCCCGCGTCTTTCCGGAATAAAAGCGCTCCGACAAATCATTGCGGTTCCACAAATTCAAATCGCCAACCTGCGGGCCTTCAACCGATGTGATGCGAAAGAAATGCCCGGCAGGTACATCAAAGCAGCGCGCCTCACGCGGAGGAACCAGGACTTCGCCGGTTTTGGCTGCCCGTTGGCGCACAGATCTCATCCAGGGCAAATCTGGTCGCGGCAATGCATCGTTCGGATAACAAATGACAGGGGCGACCGAACGACGGGCTTCGGCATCTTCTGGGGGGCGGGCAATATTCTCAGAACCGGTCATGGCGTGCAGAGTGGCGGATTCTCTGGCTCGCGAAAAGCCCTATATTCAACCCTCACTTCCCTTAAGACAGCGCATAGGTTGGTCCGTCGCAGCGTCTTCCGCTCCACAAAAGCTGCACCGCCAGATGCCCTGACGTCTGTCCTGCCGCCAGCGACAATCACGTGTCAGCGTTGAATGGCGCGAGCGCCAAAAAAAATAGGCGAACACTGCGGCGGCCAACAAAAGCAGAAGAACAGGCATTCCTCTGCTTTGCCGATTGACCAAAGCTTTTCAAGGGCTGTCGTATTTGATCAGGCCGCGTTTGCGTATTCGAACAGCTCGGGCTCTTTGTCGGCTTTAACCGGCTCCGGTGTGTAGTAGGCCCATGCCTGCTCCAGAAGATTCAGGGCCTCTTTGGCGTCGATTTTTTGTTTGGAAGTGTTTGTATTCATCGGAGTGATCCTGACTCGAACTCATCACTCCTCCCTGACCAAAAAATAAGGCAATGCAGCCGGGGCTACATCGCCTTATTTTGCAAGATCGACATGCGCTTACCGCAATGCGGCGCAGGTGCTTAAACCGCGCGTTCAACCATCATCTTCTTAATCTCGGCTATCGCCTTGGCCGGGTTCAAGCCTTTGGGACAGGTCTTGGCGCAATTCATGATGGTGTGGCAGCGATAGAGCTTGAACGGGTCTTCCAGCTCGTCCAGGCGCTCGCCCGTGGCCTCATCCCGGCTGTCGATGATCCAGCGATAAGCATGCAGCAGAGCAGCAGGGCCAAGATACCGGTCGCCGTTCCACCAGTAGCTGGGGCAAGAGGTCGAGCAGCTGGCGCACATCACACACTCATAGAGACCATCCAGCTTTTTCCGATCTTCAATCGACTGCTTCCATTCCTTTGCAGGACGGTTGGTTTTGGTTTCCAGCCACGGCATGATCGACGCATGCTGGGCATAAAAATGGGTCAGATCAGGGATCAGGTCTTTGACCACAGGCATATGCGGCAGCGGATAAATCTTTACGTCGCCCTTGATCTCATCCATGCCATAGATACAGGCCAGCGTGTTGATCCCGTCGATATTCATCGCGCACGAGCCGCAAATACCTTCTCGGCATGAACGGCGAAATGTCAGGGTCGGATCGATTTCGTTCTTGATCTTGATCAGCGCGTCCAAAACCATCGGCCCGCACGTGTCCATATCGACAAAGTAGGTATCTACACGGGGGTTCTGACCATCATCTGGGTTCCAGCGATAGATCTGGAACTTGCGCACATTGGTCGCGCCATCCGGCTTTGGCCAGGTCTTGCCGGTCGTAATCCGGGAATTTTTGGGCAGGGTCAGTTGAACCATGTCAATTCTCCATTCAGCACAAGGCCGCCTTTCAGCCTGTCCGGGCGCGCTGGGACGCCCCTCGGTTATAATGCCCCCAATGGGCGATGTTCACGTCAAAATCCGGCGCGAGCCAGTCCGCAACGCGTTGCGGATCATCACAGTCGATATCAAAGCGCAGGAAGCGCGGGTTGCCGTTAAAATAGGCTTCTACCTCGGCATGGTGCACATCATACATATGCGCCCAGCCGCGTTTCACTTCATCCACACTCAGGCCATTGGCTTTGCAACACCGATCCAGATACCCGCCACCGGAATGGTTGGCACGCGAAACAATCCAGTCATCCTTGTCCCGTGTGTTCAGCAAGAAATAGGCATCCGGGTAAGCAGCATGCAATTCACGGAAGAAACGCGCCCCGTCCAGCATGAAGCGGGGATTGACAAAAGCGATGTCTGTGAAGGCCCGCACCGCTCCGAACCCGTCCAGTGGTCGTCGCCCCATGGCAATGTTGGTCAACATCCGGTGCGCAAGATTTCGACCTTGGTCATCTTCCCAATGAACCGACGGTATCCCGCTGTTCTGGAACAGTCTGTGAAACGAGGTCGTCGCACAGCGGTTCAGCCCGATCAGGATAATCTTGGGATCGCCTGAACCGGATTGCAGGACCTCGACCGTCATGACAAGCACCGGACACGGATCGACCGCTGGCCAATGGCCGTTGCGGTCTTCGTGTGTATTTGGCGCTTGCTCACCATTGCCTGCTGTCCGAGCCTTTTAGAACGTACGTGCCTTGGGCGCGATTTTCTTCAGGCTGATGCCACCTTCGTCTTCGGTCGTCAGCGGATCGACGATCACGGGACGATAGCTGAGCTCAACCTTGTTGCCTTCGACCCGGCTAACCGTATGAACGCGCCAATTTTCGTCATCACGTGCAGAGAAATCCTCGTGCGCGTGGGCACCACGGGATTCTTTGCGCGCCTCTGCGCCGACGATCGTGGCCAGCGCGTTGGGCATCAGGTTGGTCAGCTCCAGCGTTTCCATCAGGTCACTGTTCCAGACCAGCGACCGGTCGGTGACTTTCAGATCGTCCATCTTGGCAGCGATTGCCGTCATCTTCTCGACGCCTTCGGCCATGGTCTTGGCGGTACGGAACACGGCAGCATCCGCCTGCATGGTTTTCTGCATTTCAAGCCGTAATTCTGCGGTCGGGATGGAACCGCTGGCGTTGCGCACCGCGTCGAACCGGTCAAAGGCCTTATCGACCGATACCTGGTTCAGAACCGGGTTCGCAGCTTCCGCATCCACGACTTTGCCTGCCCGGATCGCCGCCGCGCGGCCAAAGACCACAAGGTCAATCAGCGAGTTCGAGCCCAAGCGGTTCGCGCCGTGGACCGAGGCGCAACCGGCCTCGCCCACTGCCATCAGGCCCGGCACCACAGCTGTCGGGTTCTCGGCCGTTGGGTTCAGAACTTCACCCCAATAGTTTGTGGGGATACCGCCCATGTTGTAATGCACGGTTGGCAGAACCGGGATCGGTTCCTTGGTGACATCCACGCCGGCAAAGATCTTGGCGCTTTCCGAAATGCCGGGAAGACGTTCTGCCAAAGCCTCGGCTGGCAGGTGGCTGAGGTTCAAGTGAATATGATCCCCTTCCGCACCGACACCACGGCCTTCGCGGATTTCCATTGTCATTGAGCGCGAGACATAGTCACGCGGCGCGAGGTCCTTGTACTGGGGCGCATACCGCTCCATGAACCGTTCACCTTCCGAGTTGGTCAGGTAACCACCCTCGCCACGCGCTCCTTCAGTGATCAGACAGCCCGAACCGTAGATGCCGGTGGGGTGGAACTGAACGAATTCCATATCCTGCAAGGCCAGCCCAGCACGGGCCACCATGCCGCCGCCATCGCCGGTGCAGGTATGGGCCGAGGTCGCGCTGAAATAGGCGCGGCCATAACCGCCGGTCGCCAGCACAACCATCTTGGCATTGAAGACATGCATCGTACCATCGTCCAGCTTCCAGCAGACAACACCCTGACACTGGCCGTCATCGGACATGATCAGGTCGATGGCGAAGTACTCGATGTAAAACTCAGCATTGTTCTTCAGCGACTGACCATAGAGCGTATGAAGGATCGCGTGGCCGGTCCTGTCCGCAGCGGCACAGGTGCGCTGTACTGCCGGGCCTTCGCCGAATTCAGTAGTGTGACCACCAAACGGGCGTTGATAGATCTTACCCTCTTCGGTTCGGCTGAACGGAACGCCATAGTGTTCCAGTTCGTAAACAGCCTTGGGTGCTTCCCGTGCGAGATACTCCATCGCATCGGTGTCGCCCAACCAGTCCGAGCCCTTCACAGTGTCGTACATGTGCCATTGCCAATGGTCGGGGCCCATATTCGACAGCGACGCGGCAATGCCACCCTGCGCGGCCACGGTATGAGAACGGGTTGGGAAAACCTTGGTCACGCATGCCGTGCGCAGACCTTGCTCCGCCATACCCAATGTCGCCCGCAGACCGGCCCCACCGGCGCCGACAACGACCACGTCATATTCATGCGTTTCGTATTCGTATGCAGCCATTTCTTTCAGCTCCGGGAATTAAAGGGCAATGCGCGCGATGGCGAAGATGCCGGCCGCAGCCGCACCGTAGGACAGGCAGGTCACCAGAATGATCAGGACCTTCTCAAGCGTGCCGTGAACATAGTCTTCAAGCATCACCTGCGCACCGTCCGCAAAGTGTTTAAAGCCAACCGCCAGCGTCAGTGCTGCCACGATGGCAGGGAAAGGTCGCGAGTAGTAGTCAAGAACGACTTCGAATGGCTGGCCCAGGATCGGACCAAAGGTGAATACAAACAACGGCACAAGGATCAGCAAAGCAACCGAGCTGACTTTCATCGCCCAGAAATGGGCAGTGCCGGATTTCGCCGAGCCAAGTCCAGCGGCGCGTTTGCGGTCGGTCAGATAACGCATGTCAGGCCTCCAATCACGCGACGAGGACAAGGGTCAGAAGGGTCAAAACGACTGATCCGATGACAACAGCCCAACCCAGTTTGGTCGCCGTCGGAATATCCAGACCAACCGCATTGTCCCAGATCAGATGCCGCACACCGGCCAACGTGTGATACCAAAGCCCCCAAACGGACAGCGCCATCACAAGGTCTCCAAGCATCGAGGTTATTACCCCATTCGCTACTGCAAACTCTTCGGGCGAGGTTGCTGCGGCCAGAAACCACCAGACGATCAACAGAGCTGCGAGCAGAAGGGCGTTACCGGTGATGCGCGTCAGGATGGACGTGATCGACGTCAGCTGCGGGCGATAAATCGACAGATGCGGCGAAAGTGGGCGATTGCCCCGATTTACATCGGCCATGGCGGCTCCTTTTCGGTTGGCTACCGAACGTTTTACTGGTTTTTGCGACACTGTCACGTGCTGCGAGTGCAAAAACCATCAAATTGCGCTCAATTACACGGATAAATCAATTATGTGATCACACAAAATAATCTCGTGATCACATATTACATTCCGCGCTGTCAATGTTAGCGTTTTCAAGGCCGAAGAGATGTGATCACGAATCTCTCAAACCGTCATTTCAGGTCTGCCGTTTGCCGCGTCACTTCGCGCAGCAGTTTTCGGCGAATTCGTTCCGGGTAATCCGCGAACCCGGTGGCAGAAACGACAAAGGCACCTTCGCCCACGATGACATTCTCAAAGAAATATGCCGTCAGGTCCGGTTCGCTTTCCTCAATAGCCAGCGCGTTGACAACGATCCCCTCGGCGCGCAGGGCCGCATGAACCCGCGTCGGTTCAATCCCTTCATTGGACACACCGTCCCCTGACAGGTCAATCAGATGCCGTCGGCAGTCGGAAACCGAATCGAATGAACTCAGGGTCATTTGAAGCGCCTCGCCGATAGCCGTCGAAAAATTCCGCCAGATGCGCGGATCGGCGGCAACCTGGCCTGCAAACTGATCCAGCGTGGCAAAGCTATCGATATGTGTCCAGGGAATAGTGATCCGCTGGCGCGATGAGCCGGTCCATTGCACCAGCATCAGCCGCGCCTGCCCCCGCACCAGTGCCTCGGACACGATCGGGTCGCGCAAACCGGCGGCCAACCCATCCATCTGGATGCGGTATTCGCTGCTATCGACCGAACCAGAAACATCCACGGCCAAAGCCAAGGCCAGATCGCAGGCCTGAGCCGCCGGTGCCAGAATAACGCTGGCCAATATCGCGCGTAGCAGGTTCATTGTGCAAACCTATCACGCCTTGCAAGCCGTGGCGTCACATATCCGTCAGATCGCTTATTTGGGCATCAATGCCCAATAGTCGAGATCCAGCAGAACGTCTGGCAGGTACCGCCCTTCTTCGTTCTTCAGCTTGAACGGATCACCTCCCTTGGTCGCGACCAGACGCAATCGTACTGCGCCTATGCCGGGAACCCCAGTTTCCGCTTTGTCCAGAACTTCGGACCATGCCTTGATCGTATCACCCGCAAAACAAGGGTTAGCATGGGCGCCACCATTCAAGCCGACAATCATCTGCGCATTTGCAAGGCCATTGAAGGACAAAGTCCGCGCCATCGAGATTACATGCCCACCATAAATGAGCCTGCCTTCCGGACGGAACGTCAGGTCGTAATGCACCTTGGCGGTGTTCTGCCACAGACGTGTGGCAAGCATATGTTCGGCCTCTTCGACGGTGACACCGTCCACATGATCGATGGTTTCACCGATCTCATAATCGCCCCAGCGATGCACCTCGCCCGCAAGGCCAAAATTGTAGTTTGAAAAATCAAGCCCTTCCGGCACGATCAGGTCCTGCGGATCAAGCGCCGCCTTCAAATCAGGAACAACTGTCTCGGGCGCGGGTGCATCTACGTTTGCCTTGCGCACCATGACCCAGCGCACATATTCAAGAACCACCTCGTTCAACTGGTTCAACCCTTGGGTACGAACCCAGACAACACCGGTTTTTCCGTTGGAATTCTGCTTCAGGCCAATAACGTCTGATACGGATCGCAGCGTGTCGCCAGCATAAACGGGCTTCAGCCAACGACCTTCGGCATAGCCCAGATTGGCAACTGCGTTCAGGGAAATATCAGGCACGGTCTTGCCAAACACGATGTGGAACGCGGCCAGATCATCAATCGGGCTTTCCGGCAACCCACAGTCCCGGGCAAATTCATCCGAAGAGTAAAGCGCATGACGTGCCGGATAGAGCGCGTGATACAAGCCGCGCTCTCCCTCGGTCACGGTGCGAGGTACTGCATGCTGCAACACCTGCCCTACAGAATAGTCCTCGAAAAATCGGCCCGGATTAGTTTTCGCCATTACTGCTGTCCCAGTTTCATGTCGGGGGAATAATCGGCCTCGACCTCTTTGGTCACGGCCTGCGCGCAACGCATTACATTGCCGTTGGCATCAAAGGCGTAAGCCGGGTCGCCATACAGCTCCCATCCCTTTGACAGGGCGTCGGACACCTTGTGGCAGAAGGCCGAAGTGTCTTCTTCGGTCAGCAAGCGATAAAGTTTCGACATCAAATCAAATCCTTATCAGCCGAACGGAGACGGGCCAACCAGCCCGTGGATGTACCCGATAATTCCCATCAGAACGATCGAAGCCACAAAGAACATCGCATCCTTGCCGTAAGTGCCAGGCTCTGCCGGGGTCCACTCGGGTTCAGACTTGTTGATTACAATGACTTCGACCACCGCCCAGGCCAGAAGGCCACCAAACAGGATGATCGAGGCCAGATCGCCGTTCACCAACAGGTGCGCAAAAGCCCACAGTTTGAACCCGCCCAGCATCGGGTGGCGCAGCTTGTTCAGCAGCCGGCCTTTTGTGCCCGCAGGGCTCATCATATAAATCGCGATCAAAACCAACAGGTTGTTGACGTGAACAAGAAAGGTTGGCGGCGCCCAAACATGGATGAAGTCGGTCATGCGATACCCGAAGATCATCAGTAGGATCGACGCGACCAAAGCCAGGGCAACAGCGCCTTTACCCGCGTCACCCATTGCGGCGCGGCGTTCAGGTGCCACACGTTTGAACAGATGCGCCCCCCACCACAGCGCCACACCCAAGATCAGAAGAACAAAGCCCATGCTGGCCTACCCCGCTTGCAAAGCTAATATCGCCTCTGCTTTTGCCAGAATTTCACGAGCAGTTACAACGTGCAGATTTTCGACAATCTTGCCATCAACAACGGCGACCCCTTGGCCAAGGGCTTCGGTCTCTTCAAAGGCCGAGATCTGGCGACGAGCCAGGTCGATCTCGTCTTCCGATGGCGCGAAGGCGGTATTTGCCACTTCGACCTGGGCCGGGTGGATCAGCGTTTTGCCATCAAAGCCCATATCGCGGCCCTGCGCACATTCGAAAGCCAGACCTTCGACATCCTTGAAGGCGTTGTAAACGCCGTCGATGATAATCAGCCCTTCGGCCTTGGCGGCCAGCAAGCACAGCCCTAACGAGGTCATCATAGGCAGGCGATCTGGGCGGAAGCGGGTTTGCAACTCTTTCGCCAGATCATTTGTTCCCATCACGAATCCGGCCATCAGCGGATGCGCGGCGATTTCTGCCGCGTTCAGCATTCCACGCGGGGTTTCCATCATGGCCCAGATCGGCAGATCTCCGGTGATTGCTGCCAGCGCATCCAAGTCAGCCGCCGAATTCACCTTAGGTAACAGGACCACGTCGGCGTCCATGTCACGCACAGCCTCGGCATCCGCACGGCCCCATTCAGTGTCCAACCCGTTGATCCGTACGATTTTGACCCGCGCCCCGTACCCTCCGGCAGCCAAAGCCGCCTTGAGCGTTTCGCGCGCATTGTCCTTTTCGTCGGCTGCGACCGCATCTTCCAGATCAAAGATGATTGCATCTACCGGCAGAGTGCGAGCCTTTTCCAAAGCCCGATCCCGGGACCCGGGGATATAGAGAACCGAACGATAGGGGCGCTGACGAGGATCCATGGACCACTCCCATTGTAATAAAGTTGCGCAGAATGGGGCATTTTTTACCGGAAAGTTCAAGCCAAAAATTGCCGCACCGCAGCAAACAGGACGCAACGTGCTTTGCCTTAACAGAATTTCGGCCCCTGCGCCGCACCCTGACCGGCAGAGAGAACCGAAAGGATTCGGGATGCGAAAGACAATGTTCAAGATGACGATGGGACTTGGGATCATGGTTCTGGCGGCACAACAGGTACAGGCCCAGGGGCAAAACTGCGCACCGCGAGAAGATGTGCTGACAAGATTGACTGACACTTATGACGAAACGCGCAGGGGCTATGGTCTGGCCCAGCAAGGCGCGGTCATGGAGCTTTTCGCCTCAACTCAACGCGGCAGCTGGACCATCACGGTGACTTTTCCCAACGGGGTCACCTGCCTTGTCGCTTCGGGGCAATCTTTCGAGGCTGTAGCCGAAGCGCTGCCCCCGAACGCCTGATCAGGTAAGTGCGTCCCAGATCAGCTTACCGCCGGTAAGGGTCAGCAACACATAGGCAATTCCAAAGAACAGGCGTTCGGACAACATGAAATGTGCGCGGACGCCCAGCCAGGCACCGAGAACAGCAAACGGTGTTAACAGCATATCGGCCCATGCCGTCTGCCATGTGAACATGCCCAGATAAGCGTAGGGTACGAACTTTACGATATTTATCACCCAGAAAACCAATACTGTACTGGCTTGAAACTCGGTCTTGGTCAGCCGTTGGGACAATAGGTAAACGGCAGCCGGAGGGCCTCCGGCATGGCTGACGAAGCTGGTGAATCCCGCGACCAGCCCTGCAAACAGGCCAGCGGAGGGTGGCAACCGTCTGGCAAACCCGCGCACCCAGCCTTTTGACTGTGCGATGTGCCAGATCACAAACCCAACAGAGATGCCGCCGATCAGCAGGCGCAGCAGGTCATCATCCGTTGAACGGTAAAGCCATGCCCCCATTGCCACACCGGGTACAGCACCTAGGATCAGCACGCGTGCATCCCTCCAGCTCCACCGCTTCCAATAAGGGCCCAAAGTGGCCACATCGATCACCATCAGAATCGGCAGCATCAGGGCCAGGGCTTGCCCGGGCGTTAGGATCAAGGCCAGAATCGATGATGACGCAAAGGCCACGCCCGAGCCGAAACCGCCCTTCGAGATTCCCGCAAAAATCACCGCCGGGATCGCCACAGCAAAAAACATCAGGTTCAATTCGAACATCCACCAACCCCGGTTTTGGCTTGTCTCAAAGGCCCTTTAGCGCAACCACATAGGGTCTCGCAAACGGTATGCGGTTGTATGCCACGTCGCAGAACTCTTGCCTAATGCCGTTTTAGCGAATAGCACAGCCGCGATTTCAAAACCGACTGGAGATATTCCAAATGGCCAGACCCAAGATTGCGCTGATCGGCGCGGGGAACATCGGCGGCACGCTTGCGCATCTTGCAGCTGTCAAAGAACTGGGTGACGTTGTCCTGTTTGACATCGCTGACGGGCTGCCACAGGGCAAGGCGCTCGACATCGCCGAGTCAGGCCCGTCCGAAGGCTTTGACGCAACGATGAAAGGCACCAGCGACTATGCTGATATCGCCGGGGCGGATGTTTGCATCGTGACCGCAGGCGTAGCCCGCAAGCCGGGCATGAGCCGCGATGACCTGCTGGGCATCAACCTGAAAGTCATGAAATCGGTCGGCGAAGGCATCGCAGCACACGCGCCCGATGCGTTCGTGATCTGTATCACCAACCCGCTGGATGCCATGGTCTGGGCGCTGCGCGAATTCTCGGGCCTGCCGCACAACAAAGTCTGCGGCATGGCTGGCGTGCTGGATTCAGCACGTTTCGCGCATTTCCTGTCGGAAGAGTTCAACGTCTCGATGCGCGATGTAACCGCGTTCGTATTGGGCGGCCACGGCGACACCATGGTGCCGTCGGTTCGTTACTCGACCGTTGCTGGCATCCCGCTGCCTGATCTGGTTGAAATGGGCTGGACCTCGCAAGAAAAGCTGGATGCCATCGTACAGCGCACCCGTGATGGTGGCGCCGAAATCGTCGGTTTGCTGAAAACCGGATCGGCTTATTACGCGCCCGCCACCTCGGCGATCGAAATGGCCGAAGCCTATCTGAAAGACCAGAAGCGTGTTCTGCCTTGTGCGGCGTACTGCAGCGGTGAGTTGGGTGTTAACGGCCTTTATGTCGGGGTGCCGACAGTCATCGGCGCTGGTGGCGTCGAGCGCATTGTGAACATCAAGCTGAACGAAGACGAGCAAGCCGGCTTCGACAACTCGGTCAACGCCGTGAAGGGCCTGATCGAGGCGTGCAAAGGTATCGACAGTTCACTGGCATAAAACTACCAGACAATCCGAATTTGAGGCCGGCCCAATTCTGGGCCGGTTTTCATTTACCACCCCGGAACCCGGCCGCATATGTTGGCGCAAACGTCCCAAATCCCTTTTTTCGAATGTGATTTCAAAAAACTGTGCAGGAATATCGAATCAATCGATGACACTCGAATTTTTGTGATCACACCCTAAAAACCCGTGATCACAAATGTTGAAAATCTTCGACAATTTCCCGTTGCAGGTCAAAAAACCCTTTAAATTTGCCCGCTAGACACGCCTATAACGGTTAAACGCAGTCAGACGGGACAATTTCGATGAACATTCACGAATATCAGGCCAAGGCTCTTCTTCGCAGCTACGGCGCTCCGGTCTCCGATGGTCGCGCCGTATTGCGCGCCGAGGAAGCCAAAACCGCAGCCGGTGAACTGGATGGGCCGCTTTGGGTCGTCAAGGCGCAGATTCACGCGGGTGGCCGCGGCAAAGGCTCGTTCAAAGAAGCCGATGCTGGTGAAAAAGGCGGTGTCCGGCTGACGAAATCGGTCGAGGAAGCGGCCGAAGAAGCCAAGAAGATGCTGGGGCGCACTCTGGTCACCCATCAGACGGGTCCGGCAGGCAAGCAGGTCAACCGCATCTATATCGAAGCCGGTTCCGGCATCGAGCGTGAACTGTACCTGGCTCTGCTGGTAGATCGTCAGACCAGCCGTATCTCGTTTGTCTGCTCGACCGAAGGCGGTATGGACATCGAAGAGGTTGCTGCCGCGACGCCCGAGAAAATCCTGTCCTTCTCGGTTGACCCGGCCACCGGCTACCAACCCTACCACGGTCGCCGCATCGCGTTTTCGCTGGGGCTTGAGGGCGCGCAGGTCAAGCAATGTGTCAGGCTTATGGGCATCCTCTACAAAGCCTTCGTCGAGAAGGATATGGAGATGCTCGAGATCAACCCGCTGATCGTATCCGACAGCGGCGACCTGAAAGTGCTGGATGCCAAAGTTGGCTTTGATGGCAACGCAGTCTACCGCCACCCAGATATCGCTGAACTGCGCGACACGACCGAGGAAGACCCCAAGGAACTGGAAGCCAGCAAATACGACTTGAACTACATCGCACTGGATGGTGAGATTGGCTGTATGGTGAACGGTGCCGGTCTGGCGATGGCCACGATGGACATCATCAAGCTTTATGGGGCCGAGCCTGCCAACTTCCTCGACGTGGGCGGCGGTGCGACCAAAGAGAAGGTGACCGAAGCGTTCAAGATCATCACCTCGGACCCGCAGGTCAAAGGCATTCTGGTCAATATCTTCGGCGGCATCATGCGCTGTGACGTCATCGCCGAGGGCGTGGTGGCTGCGGTGAAAGAGGTTGGGCTGCAAGTTCCGCTGGTCGTGCGTCTGGAAGGCACCAATGTCGAGAAAGGCAAAGAGATCATCAACAATTCGGGTCTGGACGTGATCGCGGCGGACAACCTGAAAGACGGTGCCGAGAAGATCGTGAAGGCGGTTAAGGGTTGAGCAGAGTGGGAGGAAGATTTGCAGAAATGCAAACCTTCCTCTGTCCTCGGGATGAGTATCACTTTCAAAGGCCGATTGAATGAATTTCCAGAAGATCTCCTTGGCAACCGCAATTCTTTTAGCTGGTTGCACGAACGCGCCGGTAACACGAAGCAGTGCAATTGAAGAAGCGAGTGTGCTGTTTGAAACGGTCTGCATGGCCAGCTTGGGTAATCCTTCTCAAGCAACTCAAACGCTGGAGAACTCAGGCCTTGAACGTATTTCTAACACGTCCGAGGGAGGAACTCGGTTCTTCAGTGAGCCGAATTGGATCTATGCAGTCACCGGAACCAGAACTTCTGATTTTGGAACCAGGGGCAGGGTCGAGTATGACTACTGCTATATCGCGTCGAAAAACCTAACTTCCACTGACGTAGAAGAAATACAAAAGCGGATGGCTGCAAAGCACATCGATGGTTCATCTACTTATCAGACGACCAGAAGCTCTTCGAGAACTACGCTGAGAGCCGACAAACCCATTGCAGGGCGAAATGTCTACATCGTCTCCGGGCAACCTCCGAAACAACCCGCTGGACAGCAATACTCGTCCATCGAACTTCAACAGATAAGATAGCAAGCGAAGGAGCCACTAAAATGGCAGTCCTCATCGACGAAAATACCAAAGTGATCTGTCAGGGCTCTACCGGCTCGCGGACCAAATCGCTGTTGGTACAGACTGCCTGATCTGACTGGAAATGTAACCCCATGACCATCCCCATCTTCCTCATAGGCCTAGAACGCGCCACCGGGCGGGCGCGTTTGATGGCGCAGGAGCTGCAAAAGGCAGGCCTGTCGGCAACGCGCATCAACGCTGTTGATTGCGACGCCGCCACCCGTGAGGAGTTCCTGCGTGAATGCCGGTCTGAGGGACCTTGGGGTTATTTCCATACCAAGGACATGGCCTGCACCCTCAGTCACGCTAAAGCGTGGGAGGCCGTTGTCGCCTCTGGCGCGGAGCAGGCTTTGATACTTGAGGATGATGTTTTCCTGTCGCCAGAACTGGCGGATTGGTTGAACGATGCATCCTGGTGGCCAGAGGATGCCGATATCGTGCGGTTCGAACGCTGGCGCAGCACAAAGCTTTACCTCGCACTTGAGCGCAAAAGCTCATCCCATCTGGGTCGGGAACTGCGCCTGATGCACTCACGCCACCCCGGCGGTGCCGCATATGCGTTGACCCGAAATGCGGCAGAACATTTCCTGGCGCAAAAGCCCTATGACATCACGCTGGATGGCCTGTTGTTCAACCCATCAGCCTCGGCTGCGGCGCGTCGGGTCAATGTCTATCAGGTGGTTCCTGCGATGGTCGAGCAAGGCAACGAGGCGCCGGGCGAAATCCAGATGGGTGCCCCCCGCGCACGCCCTACGGGCTGGCCGCTGGTCCGACAAAAAATCAGGCGCGGTGTCGCCGAAATCAGCAGCGGCCTGCGCACGATGGCCAACCTGGTCCTTGGTCGCGCCACGCTTCAGAAAATTACCTATGCGCCGCAGGTTCTTCCAGCGGCAGAACCCTATCAATCCAACACCGCCTAGAGAAAGGGACAAAATGGCAGTCCTCATCGACGAAAACACCAAAGTGATCTGTCAGGGCTTTACCGGCTCGCAAGGTACATTCCACAGCGAACAGGCCATTGCCTATGGCACCAAGATGGTTGGCGGCGTAACCCCCGGCAAAGGCGGGATGGAGCATTTGGGCCTGCCCGTGTTCAACTCGGTCCACGAGGCAAAGCACGTGACCGAAGCCAACGCATCGGTGATCTACGTACCGCCCCCATTCGCGGCGGACTCGATCCTCGAAGCGATTGATGCCGAGATGGAAGTGATTGTCTGCATCACCGAAGGTATCCCGGTTCTGGACATGATGAAAGTGAAACGCGCGCTGGAAGGCAGCAAGTCGCGCCTGATCGGCCCGAACTGCCCCGGTGTCATCACGCCCGACGCCTGCAAGATCGGCATCATGCCCGGCCATATTCACAAACGCGGGAGCGTGGGTGTCGTTTCCCGCTCGGGTACACTTACTTATGAAGCCGTGAAACAGACAACGGACGTAGGACTGGGCCAGTCCACCTGTGTGGGCATTGGCGGCGACCCGATCAAAGGAACTGAGCATATCGACGTGCTGGAATGGTTCCTGGCGGACGACGAAACCACGTCGATAATCATGATCGGTGAGATCGGCGGCTCGGCCGAGGAAGAGGCTGCGCAGTTCCTGGCCGATGAGGCCAAGAAAGGCCGCAAAAAGCCGGTTGCAGGTTTCATCGCAGGCCGCACGGCCCCTCCGGGCCGCCGCATGGGCCACGCGGGCGCGATTGTTGCCGGTGGCAAGGGCGGTGCCGAGGACAAGATCGAAGCCATGCGCTCAGCCGGTATCGTCGTGGCCGAAAGCCCGGCGCAGCTGGGTGAGGCTGTTCTGGAAGCGATTGGCTGATGGAAAGCCGACTCTCCACAGGCGCTGAGGGCAGCGCCCGACCCTGGGTGGGTGCTGCAAGCGCCCTCCCGGGGGGAGGGTCGGGCGCTGCCCGGCGATGCCGCCGGGCGGGGCATCTAAGATGAGGTTTCTCAAGATCATAGGCTTTCTGTGCTGCCTTCTAGGCGGCTTTTTTGCCTTGTTGTTCTGGGCCGTGTCGTTTCCAGAGCGCTTGGCTCAGGAAGAAGCGCCAGACGGGGTCAGAGTGGTCTTGGTCGATTTTCCAAGCGATCCGAACATCGTGTCCTATGATCCAAGTCTGATTTCTTCGGATGCATTGTTCACATTTGGCAGGCAGCTTTGCGGCGATACGCCGGTTGTTTCAGAGTTGGAGCCGACATTCCTTGACAGGTTGCGCGACAATCAGCGCGCGAGCATAGTTTGCGGGTTATGAAGATGACCTTCTCTGACGCCATCCGCACCTGTTTCTCCAAATTCTTCACCTTCTCGGGTCGTGCCTCGCGGCCTGAATACTGGTTCTTTTTCCTGTTCATCTTGATCTGGAGCATCATCGCCGGGGTCATTGATCTGAAGTTTTTCACGCAGGTCGCGGTGTCCGAGACCGAGGCGTCTACATCCGTTGCGGCCACGTCCTCGGGGCCGGTGCAGAGCATTGTCGGCCTGATTGTCTTCTTCCCGCATCTGGCTGTCGCCTGGCGGCGGATGCATGATACCGGGCGCAGCGGGCTTTATGCCTTGTTGCCGATCCTGCTGATCCTTGGTGCTTTGGCCGTCCTGATCTTTGGCATCGGCCTTGCCAGCCAGTTCCATGGCGGCACGCTGGACATCCTGCTGACCGAGGCCACGTTGCTTATCGTCATCCCGACACTCATCGTTCTGGTGGTGTCACCCCTTCTGGTGCTCTGGTGGCTGGCCCGTCCCAGCGAACCCGGCACCAACAAATACGGTCCCAACCCAACAGAGGTAGCCCCATGACCGAACACAGCCCTAACGACCAGTTTCATGCCTCGAGCTTTATGCAGGGGCATAATGCCGAATATCTGGAACAGCTTTATGCCCAATACACCAAGGATCCCGGTGCGGTGGATGCCGCATGGGGCGCGTTCTTTGATGCCATGGGTGATGCCGCACCCGATGTTCAGCGCGAAGCCGACGGTCCGTCCTGGGCGCGCACCGACTGGCCTCCGATGCCTGCAGATGACCTCACGGGCGCGCTGACCGGGGAATGGGCCGAGATTGACGCCAAAGCGGCGGGCAAGAAGATCAAGGACAAGGCGGCTGACAAGGGGGTCGAGGTCAGCGACGACCAGATCAAACGTGCGGTGCTGGACAGTTTGCGGGCACTGATGCTGATCCGGGCCTATCGCATCCGGGGCCATCTCGCCGCGGATCTGGACCCGCTGGGCATGCGTGCTGCCAGCACACATCCTGAGCTGGACCCGAAGACTTACGGTTTCACCGATGCCGACATGGATCGCCCGATCTTTATCGACAACGTACTGGGATTGCAGGTCGCTTCGATGCGGCAGATCGTTGAGATCGTGAAACGCACATATTGCGGCACTTTTGCGCTGCAATACATGCATATCTCGAACCCCGAGGAAGCCGCGTGGCTGAAGGAGCGGATCGAGGGCTATGGCAAGGAAATCGCATTCACCAAAGAAGGCCGCAAGGCGATCCTGAACAAAATGGTCGAGGCCGAGGGCTTTGAGAAGTTCCTGCACGTCAAGTACATGGGCACCAAGCGGTTCGGTCTGGACGGAGGCGAGGCGCTTATCCCGGCGATGGAACAGATCATCAAGCGCGGTGGCGCGCTTGGCCTCAGTGACATCGTCATCGGGATGCCGCACCGGGGCCGCCTGAACATTCTGGCCAACGTGATGGGCAAACCTTATCGCGCGATTTTCAACGAATTCCAGGGCGGTAGCTTCAAGCCCGAAGACGTGGACGGCTCTGGCGATGTGAAATATCACCTCGGTGCCTCCAGCGATCGCGAATTCGATGGCAACAGTGTGCACCTGTCACTGACCGCCAACCCCTCTCACCTTGAGGCGGTAAACCCGGTGGTTCTGGGTAAGGTCCGCGCCAAGCAAGACCAACTGGGCGATACAGATCGCACAAGGGTCATGGCGATATTGCTGCACGGTGATGCGGCCTTTGCCGGTCAGGGTGTTGTGGCCGAGGGCTTTGGCCTGTCCGGCCTGAAAGGGCACAGAACCGGCGGCACAATGCATATCGTGGTGAACAACCAGATCGGGTTTACCACCGCGCCACATTTCAGCCGCTCAAGCCCCTATCCCACCGATATCGCGCTGATGGTCGAGGCCCCGATCTTCCATGTGAACGGTGACGACCCCGAGGCGGTAGTTCACGCCGCGAAGGTGGCGACCGAGTTCCGCCAGAAGTTCCATAAAGATGTGGTTCTGGACATCTTCTGCTATCGCCGGTTTGGCCATAACGAGGGCGATGAGCCCATGTTCACCAACCCGATCATGTACAAGAAGATCAAGACCCATAAGACAACGCTTTCCTTGTATACCGAGCGGCTGGTCAAGGACGGCCTGATCCCCGAGGGTGAGATCGAAGATATGAAGGCCGCCTTTCAGGCCCACCTGAACGACGAGTTCGAAGCCGGGAAAGACTACAAACCCAACAAGGCCGATTGGCTGGATGGGCGCTGGTCGCATCTTGACAAGAACAAGGATGATTATGTCCGGGGTGAAACAGCGATCTCGGCAGAGACACTGGCGGAAATCGGAGCCGCACTGACCAAAGCTCCTGACGATTTCGCAATGCACAAAACCGTTGGGCGGTTGCTGGAACATAAGAAGCAGATGTTCGAGACCGGTGCAGGTTTTGACTGGGCCACGGGTGAGGCACTGGCGTTTGGATCGTTGCTGACCGAAGGATATCCCGTGCGTCTGGCCGGGCAAGATGCAACGCGGGGCACGTTCAGCCAGCGTCACTCTGGGTTTGTTCATCAGGAAACCGAAGAACGGTATTACCCGCTTAACAACATCCGTGCCGGGCAATCCCAATACGATGTTATCGACTCGATGCTGTCCGAATACGCGGTGCTGGGTTTCGAATACGGCTATTCGCTGGCAGAACCGAACGCTCTGGTTCTGTGGGAGGCGCAGTTCGGCGACTTTGCCAACGGAGCGCAGATCATGTTCGACCAGTTCATCAGCTCGGGTGAAAGCAAGTGGCTGCGGATGTCCGGTCTGGTCACATTGCTGCCACACGGGTTCGAAGGGCAAGGCCCGGAACACTCGTCAGCGCGTCTGGAACGGTTCCTGCAAATGTGCGGTCAGGACAACTGGATCGTGGCGAATTGCACGACACCGGCGAACTATTTCCACATCCTGCGCCGTCAGTTGCACCGGACCTTCCGGAAGCCACTGATCCTGGTGACACCGAAGTCACTGCTGCGTCATAAGCTGGCCGTCAGCACGGCGGATGACTTTACCACTGGGTCCAGCTTCCACCGGGTGCTGTGGGATGATGCGCAGAAGGGCAACTCTGACACCAAGCTGGTGGCCGATGACAAGATCAAGCGCGTCGTCATGTGTTCCGGCAAAGTCTACTTCGACCTGCTGGAGGAACGCGATGCGCGTGGCATCGACGACATCTACCTGATGCGGATCGAACAATTCTATCCGTTCCCGGCACATTCACTGATCAACGAACTCGAACGGTTCAAGAATGCCGAGATGGTCTGGTGCCAGGAAGAGCCCAAGAACCAGGGTGCGTGGACCTTTATCGAACCCAACATCGAATGGGTCCTGTCCCGTATCGATGCAAAACACACTCGCCCGACCTATGCCGGTCGCGCCACATCGGCCTCGCCCGCAACGGGGCTGGCCAGCCAACACAAAGCCCAACAAGAAGCGCTGGTTAACGAAGCGCTGAGCATTGAAGGAAAGTAAGCGATGACGATTGAAGTTCGTGTTCCCACGCTTGGCGAATCGGTCACCGAAGCCACAGTTGCAACCTGGTTCAAAAAGCCCGGTGATGCGGTCGCCATGGATGAGATGCTGTGTGAGCTGGAGACAGACAAGGTCACCGTCGAGGTTCCTTCGCCGGCAGCGGGTGTAATGGGTGAAATCGTGGCAGCCGAAGGCGAAACCGTCGGTGTTGATGCCTTGCTGGCAACGATTGCGGCGGGCGAAGGCGCAGCCCCGGCGCCAGCCGCAGCCCCGGCAGCGGTACCTGCCGCATCAGGTGGGTCGGTTGGCGTGATGGTTCCGACACTTGGTGAGTCTGTGACGGAGGCAACCGTTTCGACCTGGTTCAAGAAGGTTGGCGACAACGTCGCGCAGGACGAGATGCTGTGCGAATTGGAAACCGATAAAGTCTCGGTTGAAGTTCCCGCACCGACTTCGGGTGTTCTTGCGGAAATCGTTGCTCCAGAAGGATCGACCGTGGATGCGGCTGCCAAGCTGGCTGTCATCTCCGGAGCAGCCGCTGGTGCAGCAGCCGCGCCGGCACAGGCAGCAGCGGCGGCGCCCGCAGCAACAAGCACCGGAAAAGACGTCGCAAACGCACCGTCCGCCCAGAAAGCAATGGCCGAAGCCGGACTGTCGGCTGATCAGGTCACCGGAACAGGCCGCGACGGTCGCATCATGAAGGAAGACGTGTCCAAAGCCGTCGCAGCAGTTTCGGCCCCGGCACCTGCGCCCGCCCCTGCAGCGCAAGCCCCACGCGCCCCGGTGGCCGCCGAAGACGAGGCCCGCGAAGAACGCGTGCGGATGACCCGCTTGCGCCAAACCATTGCCAAACGTCTTAAGGACGCACAAAACACCGCTGCGATCCTGACCACCTACAACGAAGTGGACATGACCGAGGTCATGGCCCTGCGCAATCAGTACAAAGACCAGTTCGAGAAGAAGCATGGCGTGCGTCTTGGCTTCATGTCCTTCTTCACCAAGGCCTGCTGCCATGCCCTGAAAGAAGTGCCCGAGGTGAATGCCGAGATCGATGGCAATGACATCGTTTACAAGAACTTCGTTCACATGGGCGTTGCTGCCGGTACACCGCAGGGTCTGGTGGTTCCGGTGATCCGCGACGCCGACAGCATGTCCTTTGCCGCGATCGAAAAAGCCATCGCCGAAAAGGGCAAGCGCGCCCGTGACGGCAAGTTGAGCATGGCTGAGATGCAGGGTGGCACCTTCACGATCTCGAACGGTGGTGTTTACGGCTCGTTGATGTCTTCGCCGATCCTGAACCCCCCGCAGTCGGGCATTCTGGGCATGCACAAGATCCAGGACCGTCCGATGGTCATCAATGGCGATATCAAGATCCGCCCGATGATGTATCTGGCCCTGTCCTATGACCACCGCATTGTTGACGGCAAAGGTGCCGTGACCTTCCTGGTTCGTGTGAAAGAGGCGCTGGAAGACCCGCGCCGCCTGCTGATGGATCTGTAACCATGGCGACACATGTACTCTGGCAGGCCGATGTGGCCGATTTCGACGCCTGGCTGAAGGTGTTCCGCGAGGATATGCCAATGCGCAAGGCCGCGGGTATCCGCGACCTGCATGTCTGGCGCGATCCCGATCAGAAAGACCATGCGATCGCGATGTTCGAGGTGATCAACCTGGAAAAGGCCAAGGCATTTTTCGGATCCGAGGAGTTGGCGATGCATCACGAACGCGGCGGTATCGCGCATATCTCGATCAAGCTGCTGGAACCTGTTTGACAAAGTCTATTTCCGGCCCACCAAATCGGGTCGGGGAAGCGCCGGAACGTCCGGTCGATTTAGGAGAATGTAATGGCAAATTATGACGTCATCGTAATCGGCGCCGGACCCGGCGGCTACGTCTGCGCGATCCGCTGCGCTCAACTGGGTTTGAAAACCGCCGTGGTCGAAGGGCGCGAAACACTGGGTGGCACTTGTCTTAACGTGGGCTGCATCCCCTCGAAGGCGCTGCTGCATGCCAGCCACCAACTGCACGAGGCCGAGCATAACTTTGCCAAGATGGGCCTGAAGGGCAAAGCGCCTTCGGTCGATTGGAAACAGATGCAGGCCTATAAAGATGAGGTGATCGAGGGCAACACCAAGGGCATCGAGTTTTTGTTCAAGAAGAACAAGATCGACTGGCTGAAAGGCTGGGGCTCGATCCCTGCGGCCGGCAAAGTTCAGGTCGGCGATGAAATCCATGAAACCAAGAACATCATCATTGCGTCAGGCTCCGAACCGTCCTCGCTGCCCGGTGTCGAAGTGGATGAGAAGGTGGTTGTGACCTCAACCGGTGCTCTGTCTCTGGGCAAGATCCCGAAGAAAATGGTGGTGATCGGCGCGGGTGTGATCGGGCTGGAACTGGGATCGGTATACAGCCGCCTGGGCGCTGAAGTTACCGTGATCGAGTTCCTCAAGGAGATCACGCCGGGCATGGACCCCGAGGTGCAAAAAACCTTCCAGCGCATTCTCAAGAAACAGGGCCTGACCTTTGTCATGGGCGCGGCGGTGCAGAAAACCGAAGCGACCAAGACCAAGGCCAAAGTTACCTACAAGCTGCTCAAAGACGACAGTGAACATGTGATCGACGCCGATACCGTGCTGGTGGCCACCGGGCGGAAACCCTATTCGGATGGTCTGGGATTGGACGCTTTGGGCGTCGAGATGACCCCGCGCGGCCAGATCAAGGTGGGCAAGGACTGGCAGACCAACGTACCGGGCATCTACGCCATCGGCGACGTGACCGAAGGCCCGATGCTGGCACACAAGGCCGAAGACGAAGGCATGGCCGCCGCCGAGCAGGTTGCAGGAAAGCACGGTCATGTGAATTATGGCGTGATTCCGGGCGTGATCTATACATGGCCCGAAGTTGCCAATGTCGGTGAAACCGAAGCGACGCTCAAAGAACAGGGTCGTGCCTATAAGGTCGGCAAGTTCATGTTCATGGGTAATGGCCGCGCCAAGGCGAATTTTGCGGCAGACGGGTTCGTCAAGATTCTGGCCGACAAGGAAACCGATCGCATTCTGGGTGCCCATATCATCGGCCCCGGCGCGGGTGATCTGATCCATGAGGTCTGTGTGGCAATGGAATTCGGTGCTTCTGCCGAGGATCTGGCGCTCACCTGCCACGCACATCCGACCTATTCCGAAGCGGTGCGCGAGGCTGCCCTGGCCTGCGGCGACGGCCCGATCCACAGCTAACATCCCGGACCCCGGTGGCGATCAGCCTGCCGGGGTCAACCACGCATCCAGATATGTTTCCAGCCTGTCTGTGAACGTTGTTGCTGAGTGCAACGCACAATACTGTAAGGACATGGCCTGAATGGCAAAGGCCTGCACGCCTTCTGCCAACAACTCGGACGGTACATCCTTGCGCATCTCTGCGGTTTCAAGCCACATCATCACGACCCGAAAATATCGTTCAAAACAATAGGCAATCGGCCCAATATCTGCGATGGCCGTTGCCCCCGAGTATCTGATCAACAAATCGAACACGTACCGTTCGGATGTCATGAATTCGTGGACCGGTTCCAGCGATGCGATGATCTCTGGTACCGTTTTGGGTGGAGTTTCGGATTGGGCCTGATCCAGACAGGCATTCAGCTTGTCCGCGATCAGGATTTCCATCAGTGCGTCCTTGTCGCGGAAATGCGCGAAGAAGGTCCCCTTGGCAACTCCCGCGACCTTTACAACTTCTTCCACCCGCAAGGCTTCATATCCGCCGTGTCGGATAACCTCTTCCGCAGCTGAGAGAAGCTTGGCGCGGGTCTTGATCGTACGTTTCTGGATCGGTTTTTGCATAACGCTCAATCGCACAGTTTTTGACCGTGGTCAAATTTTATATTGACCGCGGTCATTTATTGATTCTATAAACTGACCACGGTCATTTTCAGGAGAACCCCAATGCACCCCAAGAAAATACTCATCCTCGATGGACATCCTGCAGAAAGCAGCTTGTCACGCACATTCGCAGAAACCTATGGCGAGGCAGCTCGCAAAAACGGACATGACGTCCGGATAGTCCATCTGAGCGACCTACAGTTCGATTTTGATTTCGGTCAGGGCAACTATCACGACTTCAAGCCGCTTGAGCCGGTTCTGGAACACGTGTTGCAGGACTTCGAATGGAGCGATCATTTGGTCCTGACCACACCTATGTGGTGGGGCGGGCTGCCTGCAAAACTCAAGGGATTGATTGACCGGATGTTCATACCGGGACGGACATTCGACACCCGCAACACCACGATGGCTGGCCTGCCAGCCCCGATGCTGACTGGACGCACCGCGCGCGTTATCCTGACCTCTGACACGCCGGGCTGGTTCATGCGCCTGATGTACAGGCAAGCGCTTATTCGACAGGTTCGGGGCCAGATCCTCGGGTTTGTTGGCTTCAAACCAACGCGGTTCACTTATTTTGCCGGCGCAAGCTATCCCAAACCGGGCAGCGTCGAGCGCTGGATCAAAAAAGTGTCCAGAATCGGAGCCGCCGCAGCTTGACTGAACAACTGTCTGTTACCTACCACATTGTTTTGGCGGCGCGTGCAGCCCAGTCTTTGTCATACTGCGCGCCGCCCTCTTCACCTTCTGACGCCTCGGACAAAAGCTGCCCAATCGTCGGAAGGTCCTTGCTTTCGTCGCCACAAGTCCAAGTGCGGGCGCGCATCAGTGCACGCGCGCACTGGCTGTAAATCTCGTCAATCTGCACAACGATAACCGTCGCCGGAACCTTGCCAGCCTTTTTGAACTGGTTGCGCAATGCCGCGTCTGCGGTCAATCGGGCCGTTCCGTTCACCCGAACGACATTGTCAGAGCCCGGCACAAAGAACATCAGCGAAACGCGCGGATCTCGAACGATGTTGCGCAAGCTGTCCAGGCGGTTGTTTCCCCGCCAGTCAGGCAACGCCAGTGTTTTTGTGTTCAATTCGCGCACAACAGCACTGTCGTCCCCACGGGGGCTTCCATCCACCCCCTCGGGACCAACCGTACTGAGAACACAAAGGCGCGCCGCTTCAATCCACTTGCGATAGAGCGGAGTTAAGTGTCGAACGACCTTCCGCAAAGAAGCAGCACCCGGCGTTCCGTACAATGCCTCGATATCTTCTACTTTTTCAATGAATTCCATCAGGATCAAACCCCACTTCGCGCATCAATTCGTTCGAACGTGTTTCGATCACTTCCTCCAACCGCGCGAGGAACTCATCGCGGGCAACACCTGGTTTGATCGGCTCCAGAAAATCTACAATGGCAAGGCCGGGTTTACGCATCACGCCTGTGCGGGGCCAGAACACGCCAGCATTCGTCGCAACCGGAACGCATGGAAAACCAAGGCCTTCATACAGGACCGCTGTACCAACCTTGTAGGGTTTCTTTACTCCCGGTGCCACACGCGTGCCCTGCGGATAGATCACCAGCTGACCGGGTTCGGAAAACTCTTTTGAGACGTCCTTGACCATTTTTGCCACAGCCGCACCGCGCTTGCCGCGATTGACCGGGATACAACCAAGGCGTCGTGCATACATGCCAATGACGGGTGTAAACAACAGCTCGCGCTTCATGATAAATTTGCCGTGCGGAATGGCATCAAAAATCATGATGATATCAAGGAACGACTGATGTTTAGCCCCGATGACCACTTCATTCGTTGGGGCATTGCCCCGCACCTCGCAGCGGATACCAACCATCCACCGGGCCAGCCACATGGTGCTTCTGGCGTAGGTTTTACACGCTTTCAGGGCACCGTTTTTGGAAAACAGCGCATAAGGTAGAAACGCGATGCCAAGGATCAGCATCCAGGCATAGATCACAATCATGAAGATGAGGGAACGAACCCACTGAATTGCCGTCAACATCAGGAAAGCTCCTTCAACTTGCGTCGGGCCGCGGCCCATGTGGCAACAAAGGCAACGGCTGCCCCAAGGACGGGAATAAGAACCGGCAACACCCAGTCTTTGCCCTGAAATCCAACTCCGGTCAGAAACCCGCCCGCGTCCGAAGCTTCGGGCAAAAGCAAGACACCTGTCATTCCCAGCAGAGTCCCAACCGAAGCGCCGAAAAACGCGCGATAGGTAAACCGCCGTACAAAAGCACCGGCGATGAAACCATCCTGCGCGCCAACCAATCGCAGGACCTCGATAATCTGCGCATTGGCCGCAAGCGATGCGTTGGCCGCAAGAGTAATCATCGCAGCGGTCGCGCCACCGATCAGCAGGATAGATATCCACCCCAAACGACGCAGCGACATCGCTGCATCGACCAGCGGTTTGCGCCATCGCGTGTGATCATCCAGAACCGCGCCGGGTACCTCGGCCCCCAATCGCAATCGCAGCCCGAGTGCATCCAGCCCCGGTTCGCCCTCGATGATCTCAATCAGCTGCGGGATTGGCAAAGTATCCAACGGCAGGTCCGGTCCGAACCAAGGTGCCAGCAATGCGGCCTGTTCTTCTGTGCTAAGCGCACGGGCGGAGGCGACACCTGGTGTCTGGCTGAGGACGGTCAATGCCGCTTCTGTCTGGGCAGCAAGCTGCTCGGCCGGTGCGTTGATGCGCAAGGTTGCAGCGCCCGCCAGTTCCGAGGCCCACCGATCCGCGATGCGGCCAGAGGCGAGGGACAAAGCCAAAGCAAAAACAGCAAGAAATGCCATAGCACCAGCGACAAACAGCGTCAGATGCGCGGTGTAGCCGGTTGGTGGAACAACGCGGTCAGCACGGGTATCGCCGCGCAGCAGGTTTTGGATATCAGCCCCAGTCACAGATCTGCCCCCGCCAGATGCAGCTTTCGCTGCGAAATCCGCAAAACACGTGCCTGAACATGGCTTTTTGCAGCGCGGATCAGGCTCAGGTCATGGGTGGCAATCAGAACGGTCTTTCCCATACGGTTCAGCTCAACCAGCAGGCGCAACAAACGTTGCGACATCTCCCAATCTACATTGCCCGTGGGTTCATCCGCCAATATGACATCAGGCGACAGGATGACAGCGCGCGCCAGAGCCGCCCGTTGACGTTCACCGCCGGATAATTCCGGTGGCCGTGCTTCGAGACGTGCACCAAGCCCCACCCAGCTGAGCAGTTCGGTCAAATTATCTTGCCCGGAGGATTCCCCGCGCCCCGAGACCATCAGTGGCAAGGCGACATTCTCGGCAAGCGTCATATGGTCAAGGAACTGGCAATCCTGATGAACAACGCCGACGCGTCGGCGGAGCACGGCCAGCTGATCCCGATCAAGGGCCGAGATATCCTGATCAAATACGCTAAGACGTCCAGAGGTTGGTAACAGTGCCCCGTAACACAGCTTGAGCAATGTCGTCTTTCCCGCTCCTGACGGACCGGTCAGAAAGTGGAACGACCCCGGCTGTAGTTGAACCGAGACATCGCTCAGCAACTCGCCGCCACCGTAGGTATAGCTGACATTTTCCAGCTCGATCACACGTGCCCCCAATATTTTGCCGCTCTTCTTGCCCGAGCAGGGCGACGGTTTCAATGGCTCTACCGAGTCCAATTGGTGACACTTGGCCCATGAAACCGAAAACGCCCTTTGCTGTTGGGTCTTAACGGAATATCATCCCTGAAAAAACTATTATCGGCCCTTCATCCGGCCGAGGAGGCAGTATGCGTCTTACATGTCCGAATTGCACTGCGCAGTACGAAGTTCCTGACGAGGTCATCCCCGAGGAAGGCCGCGACGTGCAGTGTTCGAACTGCGATCAGACCTGGTTTCAGGCCAAGCATCCATCCGAGCAGACGGATGAACCGAACGCGCCCGAGGACAAGCCTGTTGAGGTAGATACATCGGACACCGAGGTCGAGGCCCAGAAGGACGCCGAGCCCGCAGAAAAAACAGCGCCAGAGGTTGAAAAACCTGCGGCATCCACAGGAAATGTCGCCCCATCAGTTGCCAGCATCCTGAAAGAAGAAGCCGCACGAGAAGCGGAGTTGCGCGCGCAGGAAGGCGGTGGTCTGGAAAGCCAGCCCGATCTGGGCCTGGAAGCCCCGCCAGAGCCAAAGGTCAGGCCCAAACGCCCTGCAACTTCGGAAACCGCTGTAGATGCCGGGCAAAAGGATGCACTGCCGGATGTCGATGCCATCAACTCGAGCATGCGCTCCGACCCGGCGGAAGATGAGGCGCAAGCGCCCGGCAAGTCCGGTGGGTTCTTGCGCGGTTTTGCGCTGATGCTGATCATCGGCGTGGTCCTGTACCTGATCTACGGGAATGCCCGCCAGATCAGCGAGGCTGTACCGCAGGCCGATCCGCTGCTCAGCTCATATGTGTCGCTGGTGGATCAGGCGCGAATCTGGCTCGAAACTCAGGCAGGATCCGGTGCGCAGAACTGAGGGTTAGAACCGTTCCAGCAACCGCTTGAGGTATTCCAGCTCGATCTGGGGACGGTCTGTTTCACCGGTCCGGCGGCGGATTTCATCCAGCAACTCGCGCGCACGGCGATAGACGTCTTCGCCCTGCAACAGGTTTTCATCGGTTGAAATCGAACCGGCAGCGCCTGGGTTTCGGCCCAGCGGATCGCGGTTGTTGGCCTGCATATCGCCGTCCTGCGTTCCCTGCCCCGGTTGGTTCTGCTGTTCCTGCGCCATGGCTTCACCCAGCGACCGCATCCCTTCGCGCAGAGCTTCCATCGCTTCGGACTGGCGGTCGATAGCTTCGGCGAGATCATCGCCACGCAGGGCTTGCTCGGCCTCGTCCATGGCGCGCCCGGCCCGATCCAACGCCTCGCGCGCGGCGTCACCTTCGGGCGTGCCGGCACCGGGCAATCCCTGTTGCTGGCGGCTCAGTTCATTTCTCAGCGCTTGCTGCCGATCCGCAAGTGAGCCTTGACCCTGCTGGCCTTCGCCAGCCTGATCCGAGCCTTCGCCCTGACCGCCCTGACCTTCGTGGCTTTGCCCCCGACCTTGCCCGCCGTTGCGGCCTTCGTTCCCTTGGCTTTCACCTGATTGCGCGCCTGGGTTGAACTGTTCCTGCAAATCACGAAAGGCCTGATCGCTAAGGCCCTGCTGTTCGCGCAGGGTTTCGGCGAGACCTTCCATGGCCTGCTGGCCTTCGGATTGCTGCCCTTGGCCCTGACCCTGAGTTACACGCATGTTCTCCATCATCTTCTGGAATTCTTCCAACGCCTGCTGGGCTTCGGCCATGCGGCCTTGTTCCATCAGTTCCTGAATGCGGTCCATCATGCGCTGCAGGTCATCCTGCGTCATTTGCAAAGATTCACCATTCTGGCCGGGCTGACGCTCGCCGTCTTCGCCATCTTGCTGTGCAAGGCGTTGTAGTTGCTGAAGGTAATCTTGCGTCGCCTCGCGCAACTCCTGCATCAGTTCGGCTATTTCTTCATCGCTGGCCCCGTTCTTCATCGCTTCGGTCAGACGTTCCTGCGCGCGGCGCATCCGTTCCAATGCATCCGCCAGCGTCCCGTCCTCGATCAGCACGGCAAGGTCCCACAGGGCCTGCGCAATCTCTTCCTGTTGTTTGGGCTTCAACCCGTATCGGTGAAACGTTTCCAATCGCCGCAGCACAACCCGCAGGCGCAGATAGGCTGTGTCAGAGCGAAACAAATCCTCGGGGCGGTGCGACACAGCCCTCAGGACCTGCGAGACACGAGGTGCATTTGATCGCGACCAAAGCAGATCGCGCCTCTGTTCAATCACGGCTGCCGCCAGCGGATCAAAGAAGCGCCGTGCTGGCAATGCTGTCGCATAGGGATCCGAAGACGTTTGCTGATCCGCTGCATCCGTCGCCATCAAGGTTATTCTGACCGGCAGATGCGCCCACGGATGCTGCGAGAAATCCTCGATCAGGTCTTCGGTAAAGTCCGCCCTGTCACCGGTGATCGGCATAGGTAACTCGATTTCGATCACCTCGCGCGGCTCTGGCTCGGCCGCCAGTCCGTACCGACGGTCAATCGCCGCCAGATCCAGCTCGATCCGGGCCAGACCCGAGACCACTCCGTAATCGTCGCTGGCGGAAAATGGCAGCTTCATCTGCCCGCCCGCTTCAGACACTGCGGTACCGGAAACTTCGATCTTCGGAGCCACGTCATCAATGACCTGCACCGACCACTCCCGCCCCGCCGGTCCATCGATGCGAAACTGACCCGAGCGTTCGGCGACAAACTCCTGTTCCGGGTCTGTTGCCGCCTCGGTTCCGCTAGCAGAACTGCTCTCGGACAGACTGTGTGCGCCAACTTCACCATAAAGTCGCAAGGTGATGCGACTGCCCTTGGGAACAGAAAGCGCGCCCGTCTGATCAGCAAGATATAAGGTCGGTAAACCTGTGTATCTGGGGGGTTCCACCCATCCTTCCCAAGTTGGGCCCTGTCCAGCGACGGCTGTGCCCGGGGCCATGTCCGCCACTGAACCTACGCGCCACAATGAACCAAAGATCAGCGCCACAACAAATGCCAGCAGAGCGGCATACCGCAGCGCATACGGGTCGCGCGACGCAAGCCGAAGATCAGGTTTCACGGCCTCAGCAGTGGCCGCACGCTGTGCCATGCGTTCCTTGTGCGCCTGCCACAAAGCAACCGAGTCCCCATCATTGGCACCGATTGCCTGCTCATCCAGCAAAGCCTGAATCGGCCGGCCAGGCAGAGCCTCATCCAGCCGCGCCAGCGCATCAGCGCGGGATGGCAGTTTGAATTTCGTGACACCCCGGACGGATGCCACACCAAAAGAAATCAACGACAGCGCACCAGCACCCCAGACGATTTCAACGGGCAGATGATCCTGCAACCCCAGAATCAGAGCGGCGAGCAAAGCCAGAACAATCGAGAACGCAGGCCAGAACGCGCGCAGCACCTGTTCAGCCACCATGCCGAGATGGGTTAGCCACAGGGACAGGCGCGGAATGGGCAGGTTCGTTCTGTTGGTCAAGACGGGCCTCCGAGGTGGGCCCGCGCGGTTATCGCGTCAAAGCCACGATGGTATGGTATCGCGGTTTATGATTTCGTCAAAGCTTGGCCGTTCACGAATGACTGCAAATTGATCACCATTCACCAGAACTTCGGGGATCAACGGGCGGGTATTGTATTCGCTGGACATCACCGCACCGTACGCACCCGCGCTGCGAAATGCGACAAGATCACTCGATCTCAACGGCGGCATATTGCGCTGCTTGGCAAAGGTATCCCCGGATTCGCAGACCGGACCGACAATGTCATAAGGGCGCTGTTCCACACCGACGACAGGCTCCTGCACTGCAACGATATCGTGGTAAGCTTCGTACATTGCGGGGCGGATCAGGTCGTTCATCGCCCCATCAAGGATCAAAAAGTCGCGACCTTCGCCTGATTTCACATAGATGACCTTGCTGACCATAATCCCGGCGTTGCCCGCGATCAGGCGGCCCGGTTCTATTTCGATCTCACAGCCCAGATGGCCCAGTGTTTTCTTGACCAGCGCACCATATTCAATCGGCAAGGGGGGTGCGTTGTTCGACCGGGTGTAAGGAATGCCCAGACCGCCACCCAGATCGAGACGCCGAATGTTGTGACCTTCAGAGCGGAGACGCTCGGTCAGCTCGGCCACCTTTGTGTAGGCCAGCTCATACGGTTCAAGTTCGGTCAGCTGCGAGCCAATATGAACGTCGATGCCGATCACCTCCAACCCCGGAAGGCTGGCGGCGTGGGCGTAAACTTCCGAGGCACGGGCAATCGGAATGCCAAACTTGTTCTCGGACTTGCCCGTGGCAATCTTGGCGTGCGTCCTGGCATCAACATCCGGGTTTACCCTGACGGTGATCGGCGCAATCACGTCAAGCTCAAGCGCGATGGCGTTGATCACTTCCATTTCGGGCTCGGATTCGACATTGAACTGGCGAATGCCACCGCTCAGCGCCATGCGTATCTCGTCCGCTGTTTTCCCAACGCCTGAGAACACGATCTTGTCACCGGGAACACCAGCCGCCTTCGCCCGAAGATATTCTCCGCCCGAGACCACGTCCATCCCCGCGCCCGCTTGCGCCAGTGTCTTCAGGATCGCCTGATTGCTGGCCGCTTTCATCGCGTAGCAGACCAGATGATCGGTGCCGTCCAACGCGTCATCGAACAGTTTGAAATGCCGCAGCAACGTTGCCGTGGAATAGACGTAGAACGGTGTTCCGACCGCGGCTGCGATTTCGGAGACTGGGACGTCCTCGGCGAAAAGCGCGCCGTCGCGGTACAAAAAGTGATCCATGCCTGCGCGCTTAGACCATAAGAGGACTTCGGATCAATGGATTCCGAACCCCACGCCCTTGTTTAATTTTGTGTTGAAACACCAACGCGGCCATAGCCCGAGATTGAAATGCCGGTGCCCGATTGTTTTGGTTCAGCTGCAGGTTCCGGGCGTCGCGCTGACGAAGGCTCACAAGCTGCCAAAACCGCAAGTGCAGAAACCAGTCCCAGTATTCTCATTTCAGTACCAATTCTTTGCGTGACAGGTGATTGATACGTGGACCCAACATGAGGTGTCGGGACCAAGGGCGCAACATTCAAAAAGATCAGAATCCAAGATAAATGCCCAACGGTCCCCGGCTTAGGCCGACACCCCCACCAACATACGCGCCGCTTGATCCAACCCCGATTGTTGCACTGACCGTGGGCTGAGGGGCAATTGGTTGCTCAGGCTCGCCATCAGCCCCGCACCCGGCCAGCACCAGGCCGGAAACCGAAATCAGGATCGCACGTAGCGCGGTTGTCATACCATTGCCTTCCATCGTTCGATCTGGGTCCGCACCTGATCGGGGGCGGTGCCGCCGTAGGACTGGCGCGAGTTTACCGAATTGTCGACGCCAAGGACAGAGTAGACGTCATCCGAGATTTCACCATGAACCGATTGCATATCGTCCAGAGTCAGGTCGGGCAGGTCACACCCCTTGCCCTCGGCCATGGCCACCAGCGATCCGGTGACGTGATGCGCATCCCGGAACGGCAGGCCCAGCACCCGCACCAGCCAGTCGGCCAGATCCGTCGCGGTTGAAAAACCCGACCCGGCGGCGGCAGCAAGGCTGTCGCGATTGGCGGTCATGTCCTTGACCATACCTTCCATCGCCGCCAGAGCCAGCATCCAGTTGTCGGCGGCATCAAAGACCTGTTCCTTGTCTTCCTGCATGTCCTTTGAATAGGCCAGCGGCAGGCCCTTCATCACCATCATCAACGCGGTATTGGCCCCATAGATGCGCCCAACCTTGGCGCGGATCAGTTCCGCCGCATCCGGGTTCTTTTTCTGCGGCATGATCGACGAGCCGGTGGAAAACCGGTCGGAAAGGGACACGAAACGGAACTGGGCCGACGACCAAATCACCAGCTCCTCGGCAAAGCGCGACAGGTGCACAGCGCAGATCGAGGCTGTCGACAGGAACTCCAGCGCGAAATCGCGGTCGCTGACAGCATCCAGCGAGTTGGCGGCGGGGCGGTCAAAGCCCAGCGCCTGTGCCGTCATGTGGCGGTCGATGGGGAACGAGGTTCCGGCCAGCGCCGCAGCACCCAGCGGGGATTCGTTCATGCGCGCGCGCGCATCGCGGACGCGGGACAGGTCGCGGCCAAACATCTCGACATAGGCCATCATATGATGGCCCCAAGTTACGGGTTGCGCCGTTTGCAGATGGGTAAAGCCCGGCATGACCCAGTCGGCACCTGCTTCGGCCTGCGCCAAAAGCGCGCGGATCAGGGCCAGAATACCGGACTCCGCCGCATCAAACTGATCCCGGACCCACAGTTTGAAATCCGTCGCCACCTGATCGTTACGCGAACGCCCTGTGTGCAAACGGCCTGCCGGCTCGCCAATGATCTCTTTCAACCGCGCCTCGACATTCATGTGAATGTCTTCCAACGCTGTTGAGAACTGAAACGTGCCGCTCTGGATTTCTGACAAAACGGTGAGCAGCCCTTCCCGAATGGCCTGCGCATCACTATCACTTATTACGCCTGTGGCAGCCAACATGGCCGCATGGGCGCGCGAGCCTGCGATGTCCTGGGCTGCCATCCGCTGATCGAACCCGATCGAGGCGTTGATCGCCTCCATGATCGCGTCTGGACCGGCGGCAAAGCGGCCGCCCCACATCTGGTTCGAGGATTGATCGGTCATGTAAGAAAACCCGGAGTTGATATGCGCCTATTTCGTTTGATCCCCCTTTATATGGCCCTTGCGCTGGGTGCAAACGCCGCTTTTGCGACCGATGCCGAAACGCTGGCTCCTCTGCGGGAAGACAGCCTGAAACGTCTTATCCTGCACAAAGAACCCAAACCCGCAAAAGAGATCGAGTTTCAGCTGGAAGATGACGGCGGTGTTGGAACGTTGGCTGATTACGAGGGCAAGTATGTGCTGCTGAACTTCTGGGCCACCTGGTGCGCCCCCTGCCGCAAAGAGATGCCGCAGATCGCCGAATTGCAGGACGAGTTCGGGGGTGACAAGTTCCAGGTTCTGACTCTTGCCACAGGCCGCAACTCGCCAGCTGGGATCAAGAAGTTCTTTGAAGAAAATGGCATATCCAACCTGCCGCGTCATCAGGACCTCAGCTCGGCCGCTGCGCGCGAATTTGGCGTAATTGCTTTGCCCATCACGGTCATTCTGAATCCCGAAGGTCAGGAAATCGCGCGTTTGATCGGCGACGCCGAATGGAATTCGGACAGCGCCAAGGCGATTATCTCGACGCTTGTTGGCGCAGAAAGCTGATGAAATAGCTTTAAAATCAGTGAATCATCCTATCCTCCGGGCATTCAACCCGGAGGATATTTCGGTGAAACCAATTGCAGGAATTGCGGCGATGGCGGGTGTTTTCTAGATGGCCGCCGATGCTGCTACTGCCAAGGATGTAAGCAAGAAGGGCAAGGGAGATCCGGTTACCTACACGATCGCCGACCAGTATTCCCGCTTGTCGAATGGTTCCGGTCAAAGCCTTGGTTTTGGAACACAACTGACGCGACGCCACCTTTGACAGTTTCCATCCTCCTTTGCACTCTGCGCTCAGGAGGATGGAATGCAGCTGGAAATTCTATTGGTGCTGGTCGTTGGGGGCATAGCCGGGATTACGCTGTTGCTGCATCTGACGGGCAAGTCGCGGTTGCACATACTGACGCCGGACACGGCGCCACGCCAATGGATGCGGCATTTTCCCGATGACACGGTGATCGACGTGACAATCGCCCATGACGGCCACGCGGCGCTGGTGCGAACCCAGAACGGGGCCGGACTGATCTGGTCCTTTGGGGCCGATACAGTAGCGCGGCATCTTCAGGATTTCGACTGGTTCGAGACCGCCAATGGCATCGAAGTTCGGTTTCACGACTTCAGCACACCGCGCGCGACCCTTCACCTTGACCAGACAGAACGCCAGCACTGGCAACACATGATGAGGCCCGCATGACAGACCAGGTAAGTTTTCCCGATGCGGTGCAATGGGCCGTCCCGTTTTTTATCGCTGCCATACTGGCGGAATTCCTGTGGATCGCAGTCAAGGGCAAAGGCGGGCGGTATGAAACACGCGATGCTGTGACCTCGCTGATCATGGGGGCAGGAAACATTGCGTCGGGCTTTTTGCTGGGCTTTATCGCCTATGCGTTTTTCATGTGGCTGTGGCAGATCACACCGTTGGATCTGGGTACATCTATTCCCGTTATCATTCTGTGCTTTGTCCTGGATGATCTTCGCTATTACTGGGTACACCGTTTTGGGCATCGCATTCGCTGGGTCTGGGCCAGCCATGTCAACCACCACAGCTCGCAGCACTACAATCTGACCACAGCTCTGCGGCAGACTTGGACCTATACCTTTACGTTCATGATGGTCGTTCGCGCGCCGCTGATACTGCTGGGTTTCCATCCGGCCATGGTTCTGTTCGTTGGCGGATTGAACCTGATCTATCAGTTCTGGATTCACACCGAGGCCATCGGCAAAATGCCCCGATGGTTTGAGGCGGTCATGAATACCCCCAGCCATCATCGCGCGCATCACGGCCGGAACGCACGGTATCTGGATTGCAATTACGCCGGAGTTTTCATTGTCTGGGACAAGATGTTCGGGACATTTGTGCCTGAACAGGAAAACGACCGGGTCGATTACGGGCTGGTTCACAATATCGGCACCTTCAACCCTTTGCGCGTTGCGTTTCACGAATGGGTCGGCATCTGGCACGACGCCACGCAGCCCGGCCTGACACTGCGGCAACGTTTGGCCTATTGTTTCGCACCTCCTGGGTACAGCCACGACGGCAGCCGCGACAACTCGGAGCAGATAAAAGCCAAGCACCTGGCTCGCCATCCCGAGGACCGGGGAACGCCCGGTTTTGAGCAGGTCGACAAGATCCTGCCCAAAGGACAGGCAGAACAGGCCTGACACAGCCAGCAGGCCCCGCCCAGACTTGAACTCCGGTCTTTGCACGCCATATCGGTGATTGAATGTGGCGCATAACTGAGCGAGGGGCGGCATGAAACGTTTGGCAACCATTTCAACCTTCGTCGGGTTGTTTGGCCTGTTGCTGGCCATGCTTGCTGCGCTTGGCAGCTTTGTTGGTGCACTGGTCGCATTGGGTTTTGCCCTGATGATTCTGGGTGCGACAGGAGCCCTTCTTGGAGCCGCGGCATCTCTTGTCCGTGCCGGACATTCCGCGCGCTGAAACCACGATTAGCAACTTCTTCTGACGCTTTAACCGCAGATTCATCTGTTTGCCCCGAAACTGTGTCAAAACACCTGTTCCGGACACACGGGAATCTGCGCCTATGGGAAACAAAAAGCTCGCCAATCTTCCCGAAGGATTGGACACCCCTTTGAATGCAGCAGTTTCAACGCGGGATCGTTCGGTAGTGCAGATGGCAACCGATGCTGTGAAGCACAAGCAATGTCGGTTGGCCTTTCAGCCGGTTGTCCAGGCACACACGCCGCATGGCATCGCGTTCTACGAAGGGTTCATTCGCGTGCTGGATGAAACAGGGCGCGTTATCCCGGCGCGCGAATTCATGCCTCAGGTTGAAAACACCCCGATCGGACGTGATCTCGACTGCGTCGCATTGGAACTTGGTCTGCGCACGTTAGTGAAGAACCCCCAGATCCGCCTGTCGATCAATATGTCCGCCCGCTCGATCGGTTATTCCAACTGGTCCGGAATACTGGACCGGTTTCTGAAACGGGACCCGCAGCTGGGCGAACGGCTGATCCTCGAAATCTCCGAAAGCTCTGCCATGCAGGTGCCGGAATTGGTGGTCGACTTCATGGACCGCCTTCAGGATCGCGGCATCGCCTTTGCGCTAGACGACTTTGGTGCCAGCAACTTCAGTTTCCGCCACTTTCGCGAATTTCTGTTCGACGCCGCCAAGATCGATGGACAGTTTATCCGGGGCATCAGCGACAGCCCCGACAACCAGGCTTTGGTGCGGGCCCTGATTGCCGTGGCGCGTGAGTTTGAAATCCTGGTCACTGCCGAATCGGTCGAAACTCACAAGGATGCAGCATTTTTGCGTTCGAGTGGCGTGGATTGCATGCAGGGCTTTTTGTTTGGTGCGCCCAGTGTTTCGCCCCCGTGGAAGCAGGAAAGAAGTTCAAAAACAGCAATTTGATCTGTGGTTGATCGACATTTTTCCGCCAGTTCCCATGCTGAGACAAGCTGCCCGTTGCTGCAACTGCAGCATTACGCTATTGCAGAAGTACTTGAGCGGGGGATAACGGGGCGCTCTTGTTTCGAGAGGGAAACTCTCGGCCTGCGCCGTCAGACATTCCGCCAGACAATGACGGTAAAGGACTGATCATATGACCAACGTAGTAATCGCATCCGCCGCACGAACAGGTGTTGGCAGCTTTAGTGGTTCGTTTGCGAACACCCCCGCACATGATCTGGGCGCGACCGTCCTGGAAGCAGTTGTTGAGCGCGCCGGGATTGAAAAAGGCGAAGTCAGCGAAACCATCTTGGGTCAGGTGCTGACAGCGGCTCAGGGCCAAAACCCGGCTCGGCAGGCGCATATCAACGCCGGTTTGCCGCAGGAAAGTGCCGCCTGGGGAATCAACCAGGTTTGCGGCTCGGGCCTGCGTGCGGTCGCATTGGGCGCTCAGCACATCCAACTCGGCGATGCCGACATCGTCGCCGCTGGTGGCCAAGAGAACATGACCCTGTCGCCCCACGCAGCTGCCCTGCGCGCCGGTCACAAGATGGGTGATATGAAATATATCGACACCATGATCCGCGATGGTCTGTGGGATGCCTTCAACGGCTATCACATGGGCCAAACGGCGGAAAATGTTGCCGAAAAATGGCAGATCAGCCGCGACATGCAGGATGAATTCGCTGTCGCCTCGCAGAACAAGGCCGAGGCGGCGCAAAAAGCTGGCAAATTTGTCGACGAAATCGTGCCCTTCACCATCAAGACCCGCAAGGGCGACATCGTGATGGACAAGGACGAATACATCCGCCACGGCGCTACAATGGAAGCCATGGCAAAGCTGCGCCCCGCCTTCACCAAGGACGGATCGGTCACAGCTGCAAACGCTTCGGGCCTGAACGACGGCGCGGCCGCAACCCTGCTGATGTCGGCGCAAAACGCAGAAAAGCGCGGAATCGAACCTTTGGCGCGCATCGCGTCCTACGCAACTGCTGGACTGGACCCGTCGATCATGGGCGTTGGCCCGATCTACGCTTCGCGCAAGGCATTGGAAAAAGCGGGTTGGTCCGTCGACGATCTAGACCTGGTTGAAGCCAACGAAGCCTTTGCTGCGCAAGCCTGCGCAGTGAACAAAGACATGGGCTGGGACCCGTCGATTGTGAACGTGAACGGTGGCGCAATTGCCATCGGCCACCCGATCGGTGCATCAGGTTGCCGCGTTCTGAACACGCTTCTGTTCGAAATGAAGCGCCGCGACGCAAAGAAAGGTCTGGCCACTCTGTGCATCGGCGGCGGCATGGGTGTCGCCCTGTGTGTGGAGCGCGACTAAGTGCGCCAATAACGAAATAGATAAGGGCGTCCACGGGACGCCCTTTTTTGTTACACTGGGGTCGTACCCCTTAGATGCGACGATATTGCCATCCGAAATAAACACCTTAACGACGAAACAATATTGCGCACAAACATCTCTCAAAGTAACAGCATTACCAAGGCGACTAAAATTGGAGGAGTCCTAAATGGCACGTACAGCACTCGTTACCGGCGGTTCCCGCGGCATTGGCGCAGCAATTTCCAAGGCGCTCAAAGCCGAAGGATACAACGTTGCAGCCACCTATGCAGGGAATGACGAAGCCGCCGCGAAATTCACCGAAGAAACCGGCATTAAAACCTACAAGTGGAACGTCGCCGATTATGACGAATCCAAAGCAGGTATCGAAAAGGTTGAGGCCGAGGTTGGCCCCATCGATATCGTTGTCGCCAACGCAGGCATCACCCGTGATGCACCTTTCCACAAAATGACACCCGATCAGTGGAAAGACGTGATCGACACCAACCTGACCGGTGTATTCAACACTGTGCACCCTGTCTGGCCCGGCATGCGCGAGCGCAAATTTGGCCGTGTCATCGTCATCAGCTCGATCAACGGCCAGAAGGGTCAGTTCGCTCAGGTGAATTATGCTGCGACCAAGGCAGGCGATCTGGGCATCGTGAAATCTCTGGCGCAGGAAGGCGCGCGGGCAGGCATCACGGCCAACGCGATCTGCCCCGGTTATATCGCAACCGAGATGGTGATGGCGGTGCCCGAAAAGGTGCGCGAATCGATCATTGGCCAGATCCCCGCCGGTCGTCTGGGCGAGCCCGAAGAGATTGCACGCTGTGTGACCTTCCTGGCCTCGGACGAATCTCAGTTCATCAACGGCTCGACCATCTCGGCCAACGGTGCGCAATTCTTCGTCTGATCCAGACTTGTGAACAAAAAAACGGGCCGGTCACTTTGGACCGGCCCTTTCTGATCCCGTAAGAACGCGCGCGCTGCGATCAGCGGGAACCGAATATCCATCCCCAAAACTGCCAAATCACCCTGCTGCGCTCTTGGTGGGCACGCAGGATCGCCATCTGGGCGGCGGGATTTGTCGTCATCTCGATCATGGCAGTCTCCTTTTTCAAATCAGTTTTATTTGACCTGATGCGAACATGGCGGATAAAAACAAATGCGACAAACGAGCTTTCTTGGGACTTCAGTTAAGTTTTTCTTCACTATGAGTGACTATCTGCCCCCACTTACCGCATTGCGTGCTTTTGACGCCGCAGCCCGGCACATGTCTTTTTCGAAGGCGGCGGAAGAGCTGCATGTGACGCCAGCTGCCCTGTCCTTTCAAATCAAGTCGCTTGAAGAACACCTTGGACGTCCGCTGTTTCGCCGTCTGAACCGCGCCGTAGAGCTGACCGAGGCGGGCCGTGCCCTTGCTCCTGGTGCGGCAGAAGGGTTTGCCACCTTGCAAACCGCGTGGCGCGCCGTGCGCAGGAAGGAGAATGACACCGGACTGACCGTCACCGCAGGTCCGGCACTGACTGCAAAGTGGCTGGCGCCTCGCCTTTACGAGTTTGCCCGTGCGCATCCCGAGATCGACCTGAAATTCTCGGCCACGTTACGCAACATGGATCTGGAGCGGGACGATGTGGACGTCGCCATCCGGTTCGGGAACTCGGCCGATGACGGGCTGTATTCCGTTCCTGTCAGAAAGGAATGGCTGACCCCGGTCATGACCCCGGAGCTGGCAGAACAATTCACCACGCCAGACAGCCTGCGCAACGCACCGTTGATCCATGACGATTCGATCAGTTTTCTGACCCCGCCCTGCGATTGGCCCGCTTGGTTCCGCGCCGTGGGAATGGATTTTACCCCGACCCATGGTGCGCATTTTTCCAACGCAGATCACGCGATTGACGCCGCTGTCGCCGGTGTTGGTGTCGCCCTTGGACGGCGTGCCATGATCCTCAAGGACTTGACCGAAGGTCGGCTGGTCGCACCCTTCAAGGTCGCGCTGGAAACACAGGGCCGGTTCCGGTTCCTGTGCCTTCCGGGGGCCGAGAAACGTCCTCAGATCGCAGCCTTTCGGGATTGGTTCCTGACCGAGATTGAAAAGACCGCACATATTTCGGATGAGTTCGACATCATTCCGATCGAAGAGGTTTCCGGTTCATGACCAAAACGCGCGCAACAGCCGTCGGCTTTGGGGCCGTCCTATTATGGGCTTTGCTGGCACTTTTGACCGTCGGCTCTGCACCTACACCACCTTTGCTGTTGAACACGATTTGCTTTTCGATTGGTGGGGCGCTTGGGTTGATCTGGACAGGTGCAACCGGTGGGTTTAGCGGGTTGAAACAGGTCCCCTGGACGACCTATCTGTTCGGTTCATTGGGTCTGTTCGGGTACCACGCATTGTATTTTTCGGCCCTGCGTATGGCCCCTGCGGCCGAGGCCGGACTGATTGCCTATCTCTGGCCCCTTCTTATCGTTCTGTTTTCCGGCCTGCTGCCGGGCGAACGGCTTCGCGCGGGTCATCTGATTGGGGCATGCCTTGGCTTTGCTGGGGCTGCTTTGATCATCACCGGAGGCGGGAGCGCCGGTTTTCAGGCGCAACATCTGCCCGGGTATGCATTGGCCTTGCTTTGCGCCCTGACATGGTCAGGCTATTCGGTTCTGTCGCGCAAATTGGGGGGTACACCGACCAGTTCGGTTGCGGTCTTTTGTCTGATGGCTGCGTTGGCTTCGGGTCTGCTGCATCTGGCTATAGAAGACACCGTGCTGCCTAACACGACACTGGGGTGGGTTTCTGTACTGGCACTTGGCCTCGGGCCCGTTGGACTGGCCTTTTATATCTGGGATATCGGGGTAAAGCAGGGCGATATTCAAATGCTCGGAACCTCATCTTACGCGGCCCCGTTATTGTCGACACTTGCTTTGGTGATGGCCGGGATCGCTGCCCCATCCTGGGGGCTGGCGATCGCGGCCTTTCTGATTACCGGTGGGGCCTTGATCGCGGCCCGATCCAGTTTGAAATCTTAAGCAGACAGTCGCTCGATCTCTTCCTTCAGCTTGAGCTTCTGTTTCTTCAGCTGGGCGATGTGGAGATCATCGATGCCTGGCGAGCGTTGGGCTTGTTCTACTTCTAGACCGAGAGATTCGTGCTTTTTCTTCAGTTCCGTCAGATGTGCGCTCACGCTCATTGCGATCCTCCTTTTATACGTGTCTGAATGTCACGTAAGAAGTTGATCACATCGTTTCCACCCTGTCACGCTGCAGACGCACAGAATCTAAAACAAATCCGACAAAATCGGCTGGACATTGCCGGTCGCCGTCAGAACCCGGGCAGGGCAGCGGCCTTCCGGAGCACGGCCGAAACTGCATCCGTATAGCTTTCGCCGTCTTCTTCGTGACGTTCACCCGCGTGCACAATCAAAGGTGGGTGGAGGCGAAATGCCGCACGCCCTCCTTTGCGGGCGCGCAGAATGATCAGCTCAGCCTCTCGCCCTGTCCGTGGGCTTAGTGGCAACAACTCCACCGATCCCAGCACCCCCTGGCACGCTGCCAGCATGTCGGGCAGCCGATCGGCTTTCTGGATCATGTGCAGGTACCCTTTTGGCGCAAGGCGTTTTGCAGCCACTGCAATCCAGTCGGCCAACTGGGTGTCTTCGCTCAGGGCCACACTTCGTCCCGCATCCTTTGCAGGGCTATGCGCCCCTGCCCGATAATAGGGCGGATTCGCAATGACGTGATCGAACTGGCGCTGCCGAAACGCCTCGGGCAAAGCGGTCAGGTCTGCTTGGACAACTTCCAGCTCTATCCCGTTGATTTCCGCATTTCTGCAGGCCAATTCCGCATAGGCGGGCTGTAGCTCGATACCTGTCAGGTGCAGACCGGGCAGTCGTGACGACAAGCAAAGAATGGCAGCCCCTGCACCGCACCCCAGTTCCAACACGGACTGACCTGCCCTGGCCGGAACGGATGCGGCAAGCAATACCGGGTCGACCCCGGCACGATAACCCGACCGAGGTTGCAGCAACCGGACCCTGCCCCCCAGGAAATCATTGCAGCTGAGTTCACTATCGGAAAACCGGGTCATCGGCCCAGCGGAATTTCATTGTCGCGCATCACACGTTCGGCACGGGTCAGGTCTTCGGCGCGAACCATCAGTCGGCGGGGAAATATCCCGATCCCACCTTCGAGGATGCTCATATTTACGTCCATCTGAAAGCAGTCTATATCCTCGCCTTCAAGGAGAGCGGATGCAAAGGCCAGGATCGTCGGATCGGTACTGCGCAATAGTTCTTTCATGGGGATGGATGTAAGGGCAAGGCGGGGCGAAAGTCGAGCCTTGTATCAGGAGTATGATGACCGTCGGCATGATCTCAAAACCGCATGAGCGCCTCGCTGAAATACTGGCGGGTGAAATGGAGGCTGTGAACACGTTGATCCGCACCCGGATGGCGTCGGACCATGCCCCACGTATCCCCGAAGTGACCCAGCATCTGGTCGAGGCGGGCGGGAAGCGCCTGCGCCCGATGCTGACATTGGCAGCTGCGCGGCTGTTTGGCTATTCGGGCGAGCACCATGTACGCCTTGCTGCCACGGTCGAGTTCATCCACACCGCCACCCTTCTGCACGACGACGTTGTGGATGAGAGCGCCCAACGGCGCGGACGCCCAACTGCAAATCTACTTTGGGACAACAAATCCAGTGTGCTGGTCGGTGATTACCTGTTTTCCCGCAGCTTCCAATTGATGGTCGAAACGGGTTCGCTGCGCGTTCTGGATATCTTGGCCAATGCCTCAGCAACCATCGCCGAGGGCGAGGTGCTGCAAATGACCGCAGCAACCGACCTGCGGACAGATGAAAGCGTTTATCTACAGGTCGTGCGCGGCAAGACAGCAGCTTTGTTTTCAGCTGCGACCGAGGTGGGCGGCGTGATCGCCGGTGCATCGGAAGAACAGATCAAGGCCCTGTTCGATTATGGTGACGCATTGGGGATCGCATTCCAGATTGCAGACGATCTGCTGGACTATCAAGGGGACAGCAAGACAACCGGCAAGAATGTGGGCGATGATTTCCGCGAACGAAAGCTGACCCTGCCTGTCATCAAGGCTGTTGCACAGGCCACGCCCGAAGAACGTGCATTCTGGGAGCGTACGATCGAAAAAGGTCGCCAACAGGATGGTGATCTGGATCATGCGCTGGGTCTGATGGACAAATACACAACGCTGGAAAAAACCCGACAGGACGCTTTGGGCTGGGCGAGTAAGGCAAAGGCATCTTTGAATGTTCTGCCCGATCATGAGATTCGCAGCTTGCTGCACGAACTGGCCGATTACGTGGTCTCGCGCCTCAGTTAAGCTGCGTCGCGCGGCACCACCAGTCAGGATGCGCCGCACCGATCTCATAGGCCGCGAAATGCGCGTCTTTTATCGTTGGATATAGGGCAAAACAGGTTGATCCTGACCCTGACATGCGTGCCACCAACGCGCGGTTTGTTTGCCACAACTCATCCAGAACTCGTTCGATCTGGGACGCGACAGCCTTGGCAGGGATTTCAAGATCATTGCGTTGATCATTCAGCCACAAGGCGCAATCCTCGACACTGTCGAAACCCGGAACATTTTCAGGCATCGGTGGATTGTCTCGGGACGCCAGCGCGTTGAAAACGGTACCTGTCGGCACCGGCACATTCGGGTTGACCAAAAGCGCGGGCAGGTGCGGAAGGTCCACCGATGCTAAACGATCGCCAATGCCTTGCATTCGGATCGCGCGGTTTTCCAGACAAACGGGCACATCTGCCCCCAGTGACAACGGCAGGTCAGGCGGGATGTTACGGCCCAGACCGCCCAGCATATTCAGCGTAGCGGCCGCATCCGATGACCCGCCCCCTATACCTGCACCGTGGGGCAGAGACTTGATCAGCTCGACATGCCCGGTCCAGCCGACGCCTTCGGCCGCTTTCCAGACCAGGTTACGGCTGTCCGTGGGCACGCCTTCGGCAAACTCCCCACTCACGTCGATAGTCAGCTCGGGACCGGGCGAGAATGTCAACTGATCGCCCAGATCAGCAAAAACCACTAACGAATCCAACAGGTGATAACCGTCCTTACGACGTCCGGTCACATGCAGGGTCAGGTTGATTTTGGCGGGCGCAAACGCCTTAATTTCCATTTGCGACTTTCAAGGGTTCCGCGCCTTCTTCGGCCAGAACGGCACTTAGTCCGACCTCGATCTTGCGTCGAATGCGATCCGGGTCAGCCTCACCATCCGTGTCTTCGGGGTCAACAAAGGACAGCGCCCGTTTCCATTGGAACTCGGCCTCGCGTGCACGCCCAACAGCCCAATAGACATCCCCCAGATGATCATTGACGACAGGATCAACGGGCATCAGCTCGACCGCGCGCTCCATATGCTCGACCGCTTCTTCGTAACGACCCAGACGGAACAGAACCCAACCCAGACTATCCACGATGTAGCCGCTATCCGGACGGGCTTCGACCGCACGCTGGATCATGTCCAGCGCTTCATCCAGCTTTTCTTTCCGCTCTACCAGAGAATAGCCCAGATAGTTCAGCACCTGCGGCTGATCCGGATTCAACTCCAGCGCCCGACGGAAATCGGTTTCAGCCTGATCCCATTGCTTCAGCCGCTCGTGGCTTATGCCGCGCGCGTAGTGCAGGAACCAATTCCCGCCTGCCTGACTGTCCGTCAGAGCAATCGCAGTGTCATAAGAGGCAACCGCAGCTGCATAGTTTTCCTGACGACGCTGAAGATCTGCCAGAGAAACATGCACGCTGGGCAAATCAGGATTTTGCAACGCCAGATTTTGAAGAACTTCAATGGCTGCATCGGTTTTTCCGGATTTGTCCAGGATTTCGGCCCGCCCAAGTTCTGCGGCATGGTGGTCATTGCTGCTTGCCGGGACCATGCGATAGGCGGCAACGGCCAGATCATACTGTTGCAGCTTGTCCAGCAATTCCGCGCTCAGCAGAATGGCGTCCACGTGGTCTGGGCGCAGAAAGCTCGCCAGTCGTGAATAAAGCAGGACGTAGTCAGCCGAAGCCTCGCTGTTCAATGCGGCACCAACGGTAAAGAATATTTCCGCCATTCCATCCAGCGCAGAGCCCGCGTGGGTGAACGGAAGCGTCTCGCCCGCGGTCAATTTATCAGTGTAGGCTTCAATGGTCGGATCGCTACCGGAAACAAACACATCGTCCAGAAACTGTATGGCGTCTTCGTTGCGATCCAGCTGTGACAGCACCTCTGTACGGGCCAGCGCGGCCCGGCGCGAGAACCGCGCAACCGCGCCGTTGTTATCCGCAAATATCACCTCGGCACCTTCGAAATCGCCGATAGAGGCCAGTGCCATGGCTTTGTGATACAGCGCAAACTCCCTGAGGCCTTCCTGCGTGGCCACGGCATCGAACTGCTCCATGGCCTTTGTCATTTCACCTTGCCCCAGGTGGGCCCATGCAATCATCAGCCCATCAACCAAAGGACCGATCCCCTGCGTTTCAGGGTCACGCGCCAAAAGTTCGTCAAACTTGCCGTCTGCAATCAAATTGGCCGAAATCGCCATACGCGCGGCCTGACTGGGAAGGTTGGCTTCCTCGATCTGCTTTGCAACAGGCAAAGCACGGGCAATTTCCCCCAGCGCAAGGCGGGCGACGACAACGCTTTCCAAGAGCAGCGCGTTTTCCGGATCAAACCTGAGAGCCTGGGCGTAGTATCTTTCCGCCGCAGAATAGTCGCTTTCGTAGATCGCCTGACGCCCGGCCAGATATGAACCGGCACCCGAATCCGAAAAGGCCGGCACAGCGACCGACGACATGAGCAGCACGGACAATGCCGTGCGACGAACCAGGGAAACCACCGAAATCCTGCCTTACTATCGTTGACTGACGGTTAAGCTAGGGCTTCGGTCGGCAAGAGGCAATGGCAGAGCCTTCACGACCCTGCCATTGCCGGTTTTTTGCTTACATGTTCGGATAGTTTGGTCCGTCGCCACCCTGCGGCGTGGTCCAGGTGATATTCTGGCTTGGATCCTTGATGTCGCAGGTTTTGCAGTGAACGCAGTTCTGGAAGTTGATGACGAATCGCGGCCCGTTGTCATCCTCGACCATTTCGTAAACGCCTGCCGGGCAATAGCGCTGCGCCGGTTCGTCGAACTTTGGCAGGTTGACCTTGACCGGGATTTCCGGGTCCGCCAGGCGCAGGTGGCAGGGCTGGCTTTCCTCGTGATTGGTTGCCGCAAAGGACACGTTGGTCAGCCGGTCAAAGGACAGCGTCCCATCGGGCTTGGGATAGTCGATCGGCTTGTGCTTGCTGGCTTCCTCGGTCGACTGGGCATCGTTCTTGCCATGCCCTAGCGTACCAAAGAGCGAAAAGCCCAATGTGTTGGTCCACATGTCCAGACCACCCAGCACCAGCGAGGGGATCATGCCCCACTTGGACCACATCGGCTTGACGTTGCGCACCTTCTTCAGGTCCTTGCCAATCTCGCCATTGCGAACATCGGCCTCGTAAGCGGTCAGCTCATCGCCCGAACGGTCAGCCTTGATCGCGTCATAGGCGGCCTCGGCGGCAGCCTTGCCCGACAGCATCGCATTGTGGTTGCCCTTGATGCGCGGCACGTTGACCATGCCCGCGGAACAGCCCAGCAACGCCACGCCCGGCGCCACCAGCTTGGGCATCGACTGAAGACCGCCTTCGGTGATCGCACGGGCACCGTACGCCACGCGCTTGCCGCCTTTCAGCAGCTCGGCCACCATCGGGTGATGCTTGAAACGCTGGAATTCCATATAGGGGTACAGGTGCGGGTTCTTGTAGTTCAGGTGAACCACAAAGCCGACATAGACCTGATTGTTTTCAAGGTGATAGATGAACGACCCGCCACCTGCGTTGCCGCCCAGAGGCCAGCCCATTGTGTGCGTGACCGTACCTTCTTTGTGCTTGGCTGGGTCAATCTCCCAGATCTCTTTCATGCCGACGCCGTATTTCTGCGGCTCTTTGCCGGCAGACAAGTCGTATTTGGCAATGACTTCCTTGGACAGTGAGCCGCGCACACCTTCCGACAGGAAGACGTATTTGCCGTGCAGTTCCATGCCAGGCTCTGTATTGGGGCCATAAGAGCCGTCCGCTTCCAGACCAAAGACACCGGCCACGACGCCTTTGACTTCGCCATTGTCACCGTAAACCAGCTCGGAACAGGCCATGCCGGGGAAGATTTCCACGCCCAGCTCCTCGGCCTGCTCGGCCATCCAGCGGCAAACATTACCCATCGAGACGATGTAGTTGCCATGGTTGTTCATCAACGGCGGCATCGGGAAGTTGGGAATGCGGATCTTGCCTGCCTCGCCCAGCATGTAGAAATTGTCTTCATGCACCGGCACGTTCAGCGGAGCACCCTTTGCCTTCCAATCCGGGATCAATGCATCCAGTCCGCAGGGATCGAGAACTGCGCCAGACAGGATATGCGCACCTACTTCCGAGCCCTTTTCCAGAACGACGACGTTCAGGTCCGCATCCAGCTGTTTCAGACGAATGGCAGCCGACAGGCCTGCAGGACCTGCGCCTACGATCACCACGTCATATTCCATTGCTTCGCGTTCAATCTCGGCCATCGCGGGCTCCCTAGCTTACTTTCCGAATTGGCGCTGTCACTGCAGGATCTGCGCAATTTTGTTTCACGGCTGATTACATGGTCAGAAAGACTTTGGTCAATCGAAACACGGCGTAACAAGGGCGCTATTCGACACATCAGTCCTCTGGTGCATCACCCATCAGGTATCTGGGACCGCTACCATGGGATTTTGCCCTGTCATCGGGGTTATAAAGCTTGCATTTCGGCAAACTGAGGCACCCACACCCGATGCAGCCGTCCAGATAGTCGCGCAATCGCATCAGGGTATCGATTCGCTGGTCCAGATGAGTGCGCAACCGCACGCTTATAGCTTTCCAATCCTGTGGTGTCGGTGTTCGCTTTCCCGGCAAGTCCGACAAGACCTCGCGAATTTCAGGCAAGGTCAGGCCGAACTGCTGTGCGATCATGACAAAGCTCAGCCGCCGGATATCTGCCCGCTGGTAACGTCGCTGCCCACCCGCATTACGCCAGGGCGCGATCAAACCCTGTGCTTCGTAATACCGGATCGCTGAAACGGCCAACCCCGTACGTCGGGCCAATGCCCCGATTGCCAACCCTTCTGAAACAGCCATGTCGCCCTCGAAGAAATACCTTGACCTAAAGTTAGGTTTAGAAATTACGGTGAGTCGAAACAAGCCAAAAAAGGAGATCCCATGATGGCAACGCTTGAGCATACCAATTTCACTGTCAGCGACCCACAGGCCTCGGCCGCCTGGATGCAGCAGGTCTTTGGCTGGAAAACACGCTGGGAAGGACCCGCAATATCAGGCGGATACACGGTGCATGTCGGATCGGCCCACACCTATCTTGCGCTTTACAAACCCGATGCGCCGAAACCATTGGTCGAAAGCAGCTACGACGTCGTCGGCGGGCTGAACCATGTTGGTGTGCTGGTTGAAGATATCGATGCAACGGAGGCCAAGGTGCGCAAGGCGGGGTTCGAACCCCATAATCATGCCGATTACGAACCGGGGCGTCGGTTCTATTTCAGGGATGACAACGGCATCGAGTTTGAAGTGGTACAATATGATTGAGATGCTGTGGCTCTGCACGTCTTCGAGGCGATGGTGCAAGGGCGGGCAACCGGACCATCGCCATAGGCCACACCCGAAACAATCCCGGCGGCGCAATGTTGCAAATTGATCGCTGCGCCTGCTGACACCCCTTGCAATTCACGTGTTAATTGGGTCAGGTAATCGTCAACCTAGGACTCGCCCCGACGCTTCTGTGCGGCGGGGCGAGTCAGTTTATGCGTGGACGTAGAGAGTATGGAAAAGATCCCGATGACGCCTGCGGGCAATGCCGCACTCGCAGCTGAGCTGAAGAACCTCAAATCCGTCGAACGCCCTGCGATCATCGAAGCCATCGCATCGGCGCGAGAACTTGGCGACCTGAAAGAAAACGCCGAATATCATTCAGCCCGCGAAAAGCAGGGGTTTATTGAAGGTCGCATCAAGGAACTGGAAGGTATCCTGTCACTGGCGGATGTAATTGACCCTGCAAAACTGTCTGGCGCGATTAAGTTTGGCGCAAAGGTTACATTGGTTGACGAGGATACCGACGAAGAAAAGACATGGCAGATCGTCGGTGAATATGAAGCCAATATCGAAGCTGGCCTTTTGAATATCAAATCCCCCATCGCCCGCGCCCTGATCGGCAAGGACGAAGGTGACAGTGTCGAGGTGCGCACCCCTGGCGGCGTGCGCTCTTATGAAATTCTGAGTATCAAGTACGCCTGACCGGAGCGCATGTAATGTCGGGGCCCAAACCTGACCCGGAAACTGAAAGACCGACTTCGCTGGGCATCTATGACCGCCCAAAGGCACCGTCTGTCACCGAGATTGAGATTGCCGCATTGGTGCTCAGCCTGATTTGGCTGGTGGTGTCGGTTGTTTTTCTGGTGTTGCCGGGTAAGGCGCAGAGCGGTGGTTTTGTTGTCACCTTTCTGGCCGTTTTCATGCCTGTGGCGATGATCTGGGTCGCGGCCACTGCCATGCGTGCCAGCCGCGTGATGCGCGAGGAAAGCGCGCGGCTGCAAACTGCGATTGACGCGATCCGTCAGGCGTATGTGGCGCAGCAGCAGCGCGCATCCAGCACCTACGAACCTGCGGTAGCAAAGAAACTGGATGAGATCGCAGCCGCGACGCGAAAAACCGAAAGCACGCTGGCAACATTTTCGACCAAGCGCACAACGCCACCTTACGTCCCTGCAAAACCACTCGTTGCGGGTGCTCAAACCTCGCTTGAACTGGGCACGTCTGCGGAAGAAATTGCGCCACCGTTGAGCACCGAAATCTTTATCCGCGCCTTGAACTTCCCGGAAACTCAGAATGACACCGAAGGGTTTAATGCCCTGCGCGTGGCGCTGAAAGACCGCAAGACGGCGCAGATCGTGCAAGCCTCGCAGGATGTTCTTACACTGCTCAGCCAGGAAGGCATCTACATGGACGACCTGCGCCCTGACATGGCCCGGCCCGAAATCTGGCGTCAGTTCGCGCAGGGCGCGCGGGGTCGCTCTGTCGCCTCGCTGGGGGGTGTACGCGACAGGTCCTCGCTGGCGCTGACAGCTGCGCGGATGAAACAGGATCCCATTTTCCGCGACGCCGCCCACCATTTTCTTCGCCGCTTCGACAAGATGATGGCCGAGTTCGAGCCCACCGCAAGCGATGCAGAACTGAGCGCTTTGGGTGAGACCCGCACGGCGCGGGCGTTCATGTTGCTGGGGCGCGTGGCCGGGACGTTTGATTAGTCCGATTTGACGACCCAAGACATCTTTGTCGCGCTGCTGAAACCAAACACGTAACTTAGAGGTCCGGTTTTTTCTTCACCCACAGGCCGAAATCCTTCGCGCTCATATAAAGCGCGGGCGCGGGGGTTTGTGTCGATAACGTCAAGCTGAACCACTGACATGTTTTGTTTCCGCGCCTCACGCTTAACGGCATCCAGCAAGGCCGTACCAACGCCTTTTCCACGCGAGCCCGCGGCCACAAATATGCCATCCATCTGAAACACACCGGGTTTCAGTTCGCGTTCCAAAATGCTGAGGATGAGGGCGCGCCAAATGGCCCCAAACCAGCCATAGACCTTTGCTAGGTCTGACATTCTGCCTCCGGCCAATGCACCATCGCGTGTCTTGAAACCTGCAAGCCCCAAAATCCGGTCTTCCTTGTCCCGTGCAACAAGCGCGAAATCCGGGTTCAACGAAGTTTCGAAGAAAGCCAGCCCCTTTTCATCCGGACCCATGACTTTGTTCAGTTTCGCCGAGAATGCCTGCCAGAACAGGGTCGCCACCAGCTGGCGTTCCGCATCAGAAAAACCGCGTGAGACCGTGATTTTCACAACCCAAAACTGCCATACGGGATAAACCGAACCATATCCCCGGGTTGGATATGCCGGGCACCATCTTCTATTTCGACCAGCCCTTCGGCCCAGCTGAGCCCGCTGATCCGGCCCGATCCTTCTGACTTGAAGACTTCAACCCGGCCTTCCCGTATGCGCGCGCGCAGGTATTCGCGGCGGCCCGGTTTCTTGCGCTTTTCAAAGGCAGCGGGCACTTCGAACCCTTGCGGCTCGATCCAGCCTTCACCCGACATCAGGCCCAACGCCGGTCGCGCAAAGATCAAGGTGCAGACCAAAGCGGCAACGGGATTGCCGGGCAGTCCAAAGACCGGGGTTCCAGACCACAACCCCAAAGCCAGAGGGCGACCGGGTTTCAAGGCGATCCGCCAGTGTTGCATCGCCCCCGCCTGGCGCAGCAAGGCAGATACGTGGTCTTCGTCACCAGCAGATGCGCCACCACTCGTCAGTATCACATCTGCCTGTTCCGCAGCCTGGTCCAGCCGTTCCCGCAGGGCGTCCCGATCATCTGACACACGCCCCATATCCACAGGCACAAACCCCAGCCTTTCGACCAGAGACAAAAGCATCGGGCGGTTGGCGTCGAATATCTGACCCGGTCCGGCGCACTCTCCGGCGTCGACCAGTTCATCACCGGTCGATACCACGGCGACACGCAGCGGTTTGCGCACCTTCACCTCGGCAATGCCCAAAGCGGTGAGCAGCGCAAGATCAGCCGGTGTCAATCGGCGCCCTGTAGGCAAGGCCAGATCGCCCGCGGCCACATCCTCGCCCGCTTGCCTGGTATTTGCCCCCTGTTTCAGCGGACCATGGAATGCGATATGCCCGTCTTTTACTGTGACATCCTCTTCCAGAATAACCGTATCCACCCCGTCAGGCAGCGCCGCACCCGTCAGAACGCGCACTGCCTTGCCCGCAGGAACGTCACCCTCAAACGGAATACCGGCTGCTGCACGCCCATCGACCAGCGGCAGGACCTGTGGCCCATCTGAAACCGGACCAGCGAACCCGAACCCATCCACGGCTGTATTCGGCTGCGGCGGGTTGGAACGTTGGGCTGTCACATCCTCTGCCAGAATGCGCCCACTCGCCTTGTTCAGCGCGACCACCTCGACCGAGGTAATCGGATGCAACACGTCGCGCAAATAGGCCAAGGCGTCATCAACCGGCGTCCACTCCACACCCGCTGGCAACGCAAAACAATCGTTGCGCAACGGTGGCGGGGCTATGTTTGGCTTTTTCTGAGTCACACCCAATATCCAGCCTTCCTCTGCCGCTGAAACATCTAATTGCGCATTCAACTCCTGCTCTGTCAAACGCGACAGAGTCAAGGCGACCTGTTCGACCTGCCAGGCATCCTTGATCCGCCCGTCCGGTGGCGCACCCAAGGTGAGCGACGGCCAGATTTCCACAAAGGCGATGGGTCTATCCAACGACTCGAACGGCCAGACCGCGACTTGTCCGGCAAAGCGATGGCGGAGCCTGCTTAGAACTGGAAGCCCCATCATCACCTGCCCACCGACCGCGCCTGCACCCGCCATCTGCCAGCAGGTGAAACTGCCTTTTGCCAAGGCTTCAACCGCACGACGGTCGGAAAACGGATTGGAATAGCCTGTCTTGGTTCGCGGCAAACCATCAATGTCACGCCCGAGGCCATTCATCCAAAATGGGCCTCTTCCTCCGAATTGTCGATTGATCCGGCCTGCCAAGTCGAAACGATTGTTCATTTTCGAACCGTCCTCGACATGCTGTTCGTACCAGTCCCACAAGGTCAAGGGGTCATCCGTACCGGTCATCGCGCGGGCAAAACCCTTCGGGTATCCAAAAGGGAAATCAAACCCCAGAAACAGGCGGCGACCTGCCTTCAGTTCGGTGCGGATCAGGGCATCCAGCCACGCCTCGGCAAGCGCCCGGTTGCGCAGGTATTCAGGCTTCTGTGCCTGCCCTTCACGCACAATACAGACCCAGATCGCGTCTTTGCGCGGCGTTGGTCCGGTGTCATTTCCACCAGACCAGTCCACTATGGCAAAGGTCTGGAACAGGGTCACAAACCGACCTCATCTAATATGAAGTCCGCGATCCTGACTGTGTCGTTCAGGTCGAATACCGGGCGATCCAGTTCCAGCGCCGTGTCGCTGGCAACGGCTCGAACGGTATCGTTTTCAATCGCGATCAGAGTGTTTCCTGTCTCGGCGCGAAACGCCTCGACCTTTGGGTGGCCTTCCCGCTTGAAGCCTTCAACCAGCACCAGATCAACCGGAGAAAGCCGCGCCAGCAGTTCAGCCAAAGGCGGCTCGGGTGCGCCGCGCAGCTCTTGCATCAAGGCGACGCGCTGCCCCGACGCAAGCAACACCTCGCTGGCGCCAGCAACGCGGTGACGATGACTGTCCGTGCCCGGCTGATCCACATCGACGCCGTGATGCGCGTGTTTGACGGTTGAGACGGTAAAGCCCCGCCCCGTGATTTCGGCCACCAGCCGTTCCATCAGCCCGGTTTTGCCCGCGTTTTTCCAGCCGGTGACGCCGTAGACCCTCATACCTGCTCCAACAATGTCCGGGCGCGGTCCAGATCGTCAGGCGTATTAACATTGAAGAACGGATCAAACGGGTCAGCCTGAAACAAAGCCTCGCGTCCGTCATGTTTATCAGTCCACAGCACGACCTTGCGCAACCCGTCCGTCAGAGCCGCCCGCAGATCATCGCGCAACGCCACAGGCCAGAGCCCAAAGGTCGGGTGCCGGTTGACCCGCCTGCCCCCACCGGATTTCAGCGCCTCGTCGCCCGTTCGCGGAGTAGTGGCCAAGACCAGAGGATGCACCTGCCCCGCTGCCGCCTCTTGCAGGCGCGCCACCAGATCACGAGGGAAGAACGGTGTATCTGCGGCAGCCGTTACGATACTGTCGGCCCCCTGATCTGCCGCCCAATCGAGCCCCGCCAGAACACCGGCCAAAGGGCCAGCGAAGCCTTCAATCGTGTCAGGCAGAACGGGTAGCGTCAGATCGCTGAAACGCTCGGGGTCGCCATTTGCGTTCAGGGCCAAACCATCGACTTGCGGAGACAGCCGGTCAACGACATGGGACAGCAGGCTCTGCCCACCAATCTGCAATAGACCTTTGTCACCGCCGCCCATCCGGGTGGCCTGCCCGCCTGCGAGGATGACGCCGAGGGGTTTCCTGTTTTCATCACTCATTGGCTACTCTTCCGCCTGTGTTTCCTGTCTTCGGCCACAACCGTCGACGGATCCACATCACGAACCAACCGTTCCTCACCGGAAAGACAAACAAAGCGCTGTCCGCGCATCCGGCCGATCAGCGTAAGGCCGACCTCACGCGCGATCTCGACACCCCAGGCGGTAAAGCCGGAACGGGACGCCAACACAGGAATGCCCATCATCGCCGTTTTGATCACCATCTCGGATGTCAGGCGACCGGTGGTGTAAAGGATCTTGTCCTCTGCCGTCGCACCCTCGGACAGCATCCAGCCTGCGATCTTGTCGACAGCGTTATGGCGACCCACGTCTTCCATATAAACCAGCGGGCGGTTTTCCCGGCACAAGACAGTCCCATGAATTGCCCCGGCCTCAAGATAAAGCGACGGAGTGCGGTTGATCTTGGCCGCCAGTTCGTAAAGCCACGAGGTACGGACCTGCACTTGCGGCAGCTGAACGCCCTCAAGGCCCTCCATCATGTCCCCAAACACCGTTCCCACAGCGCAGCCACTGGTGCGTGTCTTTTTCTTCAACTTGTCTTCGTACGAAGTCGCGCGTGCGGTGCGGACAATAACGGCTTCAAGATCATCATCGTAATCGACACGGGTAATCTCATCACCAGCCAGCAGCATGCCCTGATTTCGCAGAAAACCCAGCGCCAGATATTCGGGATAGTCGCCAATGGTCATCGCCGTCACAATTTCCTGCGCGTTGAGGAAGATCGTCAGTGGGCGCTCTTCAACCACTGAAATCTGACTGACCTCGCCATTCTGGTCCACCCCCTTGACCGCACGGGTCAGGCGGGCCGCGCCCGGATCAGGAGCGATTACATAGTCTGACACGTCGGTTTCGGTGACCAATTGCAACCCCTTCACAAGACCGATACTGCTGCTGGCGTCACCATAGGATTTAGCCATGGCCTCTGCCACATCCAAGTCATACTTCTGGAAAGGTTTTCGCGACGGCACGCCGTTTGTCTTCGTGGCTGTGCCTTTTGGTCTGTTGTTCGGTGTCTTCTCGACAGAAGCAGGGTTGAATATCGTGCAGACCATTGCCTTTTCCATTACCGTCTTTGCAGGCGCGGCGCAGTTCACAGCTCTGCAACTTCTGCAGGATGAAACGCCGACAATCATCGTTTTGATCTCGGCCCTGGCAGTGAACCTGCGGGTCGCGATGTATTCCGCGTCGCTGACGCCGTATCTGGGTGCCGCGCCCTTGTGGCAGAGAGCATGTGCGGCTTACCTGATCGTGGATCAGTCTTACGCCTGCTCAATCGCGCAGTTCGAAAAAGAGCCTGAACTGACGATCCCCCAGCGAATGGCCTATTTCCTTGGTTCGGTCACTCCGATCACACCGCTGTGGGTTTTGGGAACCTGTCTGGGTGCCGTGCTGGGCGCTCAAATACCGGAAAGCTGGGCGCTGGACTTTGCGCTGCCGATCACCTTTCTGGCGATGATCGGGCCAATGATGCGTACGCTGGCCCATGTCATCGCCGCCCTGGTCGCCATTGTCGTTGCCCTGCTGACCGTGAGTGTGCCGTTCAATCTGGGCCTGCTGATCGCAGGCGCGGCAGGGATGATGGCCGGTGCGCAGGCAGAATTGATGCTAAAGCGGAACGCGCCATGAACCAGATCGACCAGACAACAATATGGATCATCATCGTGGGTCTTGCGGTGGGCAGCTATGCTTTGCGCTTTACCTTCATCGGTCTCGTCGGTGATCGCCCGATGCCGCCCTGGTTGTTACGTCACCTTCGATATACAGCCGTGGCCATCCTGCCTGCATTGATCGCGCCGCTGGTGGTTTGGCCTGCAGCCACCGAAGGACAACCGGATATACCCCGTATGTCGGCCGCAGCGGTTGCATTGTCTGTGGGCATTCTAACCAAGAACGTGCTGGCGGCCATTTTTACCGGGGCGGCAACGCTTTACACATTGCTGTATCTAGTTGGATGAAGCCGCGTCCAACTGGTTCAGGCGCGCATTGTTGAACGCCAGTCCCTTTTGCAGGTCCGCGTCGTCGTTTTCACGGTATTCCGCCGTTTGAACACCTTGCAACGCCCCAAACTGATCGGACAGTTTGACCGGATAGAATGTGGTCGTGATCTGTTCGAACCCCGGAACCTGCTGCAACAGCTGCGAGGTAGAGTTTGCACAGAATGCACCAGCCACCGGGCCCATCTGTTTGGCCAGTTGCAATGCAATTTCGGCCTGCTGCGGAGTGACCTCGATCGTCTGGATGCGCGCATAATGTGTTTCGCGGGCGTGGCTGCTGCGATACGCTCGTTCGACATTCGGGGTAATACCGTAAAGCACATCGTTCCTGATCGGTACAACATCCGCCCGGAACGATCCTGCCGGGTCGAAGATAACCCGCTCACTGCCGCTGATCATCAGCGACGTGTGCGCGCCCGAACCGGTCCGGGTGCTGATCATCGTGTACAAGGTCAGGGTCGATGGCCCCGGATCGCGATAGGAGCGGGACGTAATTTCAGTCTGATCCGCTTGCGGGCGCTGTGATGCAGCGCAACCAGCCAACGTTGCGGCCACAAGACACGCAGTCAATATCCTGAGCAAAGCCGCCCCCGAGTTGCTTACGAGGCGAAAACTGCCAGGAACAGGCACAACAAGGCGATTGCAACCACACACCAGGTGGTGGCTTTGATGAAACCGTTAAAAGTTTTGGTTTGAACGTCGATGTTCATTTCGCCGTGTTTGTGTTCAGCCATGAGTCTCAGAATCCCAATTCGCGTGTTTGACTTGTTGGATAATGGAAAACAAAACGCCTGTCACCACGTCATTCGCGCGCAGGGCGCGCTTACTTGAGGACCGAGCATCCGGGATACCCAAACCCCCACCGCCAGGGCAGGCCGCTGCACGGCCCGCCACCGAAACGAACCGCCCCATACATGGCATCCGCAGTAATCGCATGAATGGAGCGGATCTGATCAGGTTCCATATCATAGCGATCAGCATATTCGTCAGCATACAGATCTCCATGCGCCGCAACACAGGCATGCAGGGCATCATCCGCCGCTAAACGCGCGTCATAGCTTTCCTCGGCCGAATCCGTTCCGCCAGCGTTGTGATATGCCCGGTCGTGGATCACGCAACAGTTTTCCCATGGCGGATGTTCTTCAAAAAGCTCGCCAACCTGTGGGAATTGCTTTGCCACCCAGCGCCAGCTTGCGGACAACCCACCCGAACACCCGTCTGTTTCGAATGGTTGCAGCTCGGCTCCGTCGCTCTGGTCCATCAAGGCGTGATGGGCAGGCATTTCGAACCGGCGCATCAAGTCCTGTGCCAAGGCAACATGCGGAAATATGAGTAACAGCAGCGACAGATTAAGGGCTTTCATCGCGCATCGCCTTGGTGTCGACCTGCAATCCGAACGCCGTGGCCAGCCACAACATCAGCCGCTCTGCCGGTCCCATTTCGGCGCGCACGCGCAGAACCTCATTGGCCATGGCCGGGCGATCGGTTATCAGGCCATCAACACCCATAGACGCCATTTTGGACATCTGCAGCGGATCGTTCACTGTCCAGACATAGATATCCTTACCGGCATCGTGGACCTTTCGGATCAGGCCCGGCGTCGCAATCCCTGCATTGACCGCGACAAACTCGCCCTCCAACCCCGACAGATCGCCAACGGCTGTGGCCGCCAATACACCCGAACGCCAGTCCGGGCGCAGTTTCTTCATCTTTTGGACGGCCGGGTATTTCAACGACATTGTGGCGACATCGTTCTGCATCTCCAGTTCTTCCACCAGATTGATCACCCGGTTTTCCAGATCGATGTCATGGCCATAGTATTTCAGTTCGATAAGAACCCTGGACTTGCCTTTGGCCGCCTCCAGCACATCACGCAGAGTTGGCGTGCGTTCCGAGGCGTATTCCGGGTCAAACCAGCTGCCGATGTCGATATCGGCCACATCCGCCATCGTTGCATCCCAGACCTTCAGGTTAACACCCGCCAGTTTCATGAAATCACTGTCATGGGCCACGATGACCACATCATCCGCAGATTCCTGAACATCGATTTCAACCCAATCCGCTCCGTCCTCGATGGCTTTCAGAACCGAGGCCATCGTGTTTTCCGGCCGCAAGGCCGCAGCACCCCGGTGGCCAATGACCTCGGCATGATCCGGGGCCTGCACACGTTCCAGCAGACTTTGACCTGACCAAAGGCCAATACCCAACGCGGCAAGGGATGCGCCCACTGTCACAAATACAGGCGCCCGAATTTTCTGGGGCTCTGGGTGAGCGATCTTTTTTCCGTCTGTATCGAAAAACCCGTCCAGCAAGACGGCCAGCGCGCCCAGCGCCGTTGCTGCCAAAACCAGCCCCGCCAATGACCACAGCCCAGCGACGACAAAACTGAAGGTCAGGGCCAGCTTGAGGTTGCCGCCGTCCTGTACGGGTACGAGAGTAAACAAAAGGCTGGCCACTGCGGCAATCAAAGCGGCGACGACAAGGCGCATTCCCAGCCAAAGGGCAAGTTCGATCTTCAGCCGCCCGCGCTTGCCTTCCATTTTCTGCGCACTTTGGGCAAACGCCAATCGGGGCGCTGTTCGTTCGAAAAGGACCAAATGCAGGGCCAGCGCCCAGGCGGACAGGCGGCGGATCAAAAGCCACGCCAGTACAAGAACAACCACTCCGATCAGAAGAACCGCCACCTTGAAGGCGGGGGGGCGGAAGGTCAGGTAATAGTTGATGTCGTATTCAGTCAGCGTCCACCAAGCGATCAAGCCAGCGACAGCCACGAATGGCAGGGCAAGCAACAGGACACGCAGGATGAAACGCACGGCAAATCCGAACAACGCAGGGAAACGGGACAGGATCAATGCGAGCGCCGCACTGCCAGCACGCCAGGGATCTTGTTCGCCCATACGCAGCGACCCGGCCATAACCGAGAACACAAAGACCTCGGCCAGTAGAAACAGGCTCAAAACTACAACTGACGAGATAAATCCGACCGGAGACAGCAGGAACATGGCAATGTCCTGATCGGTCAAGGCCGTTTGGTCAGACAGGGAAACTGCCAGATTGACCGCCAGCGCCACCCCTGGCGCGATCAGCGCCACAAGCAGCAATCGCACAGCGAAATAGATTGGCACAAAAACCCGACGCCGGGCCCAAGCCCCCGCGTAGGCATGTGTTACGGCATGGAAATATCTGCTCACGCGGTCGCCTCCGAACTGATACAGTCATTCAAAGGCGCGCAAACGTGAATTGCAAGTCAGCTGTCTTTCAGGTCCGCAGCCAGGCGGAACCCGATGCGGTTGGCTGGCTTGTCCTCAACCGATTTGGGAAGCGCACGCAACATCACGTTCAACTGGCTGACATGTTGCACCAGTTGCGTGCGGGCTCCGGTCCCATCTGACCCGTAAAAGGTTATCATGTCAGGGTCGAAATAACCCATCCCCTCGATCCGCATCACGCCCGCGTCGCCACCGGTGAACCCCATGGCGACCTCATGATCACCGTCCAGCGTCTGTTCGAAATTCTGGATATACAGGATTAACCGCTCGTAGGCCCATTGTGCAGGGCTTTTGCTGGCCACCGGTTTCTTCAACGTCTCGGGCAGTTTTTTGCTTCCGGATTCGGCTTTTGGATCGGCGTGCACCTCGTAACACCTTGGCAACGCTGCAGCTTCTGCGGCCTCGGCCGAGGTTTCGATCTGGTCCTGCATTCGTCTACCCTTTGCGCTGATATAACCATGCCCCATCCGCGCGTTGCGTCCGGGTTACTGCACCAATGTGGTAGAGGTGATTTACATGTGCAACCGCCTCAACCAGCGCAAGGCCATACTCACCCTCGCGAATTGTGCGTTTGAACAACGGCATAAAGCAGTCAGCAGCAGATTTGGGCTGATCCAGATGATCCAGCAGCCGTTCCAGCGCGCCATGGTGGTTATCAATCAGCTGCTTCATACGCAACGGCAGACCCGTGAAGGGCAGTTTGTGCCCGCCCAAAACCAGATGATCGGGACGGGCGAGCGCCTGAAGCCTCTCGCAGGCCTCCATCCATCCTGAAACAGGATCGGCCATGGGTTCGGTCGCATAGACACCCAGATTGGGGCTGATCGAGCTTAGGATCTGATCGCCGCTGAGCACCAGATTGTCATCGCGGCTCCAGAAGGTGGCGTGTTCCGGTGCATGGCCATTGCCCAAATGAACGTCCCAGTCGCGTCCACCCATACGGATCACGTCACCCTGCTTGATCCCGGTAAAACCCAGCGGCATGGGATAGACCGTGTCGGCAAAATTAAAGGGCCGGTCCGCCATCCGTTTGTTCAAAACTTCGGATGCCATGCCCGCGCTGCGATAAAAATCCAGCGTTTCTTGCGGCCAGGTTTCCTGCACATCCAGCGTCAGCATCCGCGCAAACAGCCACGAGGTGCGGCTTGTCACCAGCTCGGCGCCGTGTTCCGTCTGAAACCATCCGGCATTGCCAACATGATCGGGATGATGGTGAGTCACCACCACCCGTCTGATCGGCTTGCCTTTAAGTGGCCCGGCCATCAACGCTTCCCAGATGCGCCGCGTCTTGTTCGAGGACAGCCCTGTATCGATCACGGTCCAGCTGTCGCCATCGTCCAGCGCATAGATATTTACATGATCCAGCGCCATAGGCAGGGGCAGGCGCATCCAGAGAACACCTTGGGCAATCTCGGTGGCTTCGCCCTGCACGGGCGGTTCAGCCCACGGATATCTGATCCCCAAGACGTGATCCCCATCCATCAGGCTTCGAACTCGTCCGTGCTCAGCGCGAAAAGGTTGTCCGCCCCGTTCTGCGCCCGCGCCAAAAGGCCCGTATGTTCTGGCAACAGGGCGTTGATGTAATATTGCGCCAGTTTCACCCGCGGCCCATCCGGATCGGCAAGGGCTGCGGTCAGGTGATAGTGCCCGCCCAGCACCCGGGCAAAAGCCTGCAGATAAGCAACTGCGCCTGCAAAACGGTTATTCAAATCGTCCTGTGCCACCAGCCATTCTGTCGCCTCGCGCAGCGTTTCGGTGGCTTCCCATACTGGCCCCGCCAGATCGGGCAGCGTTGCACGGGCGCGTTCGGCCTGATCTTCGATCTCATCCAGCAGGTTCGAAGCAGCCTCGCCCCCGTCCATCATCTTCCGCGCCACAAGGTCCATCGCCTGAATGCCGTTGGTGCCCTCGTAGATCGCGGTGACACGCGCATCGCGATAGAACTGTGCCGCTCCGGTTTCCTCAATATATCCCATGCCACCATGCACCTGGACCCCGGTTTCAGCCACACGCATCCCAGTCTGAGTACCAAACGCCTTGCTGATCGGCGTCAACAGCGCGGCCCGCGCAGCCCAATCGGCGTCACCAGTGGCCTCTGCCATATCAATTGCAACCGCATTGGCCAACAGGATCGCGCGCGCGGCATAAACATCAGCACGCATATCCAAAAGCATACGGCGCACATCCGCATGGTCGATAATCGTCCCGGACGGCGTTTTGCCTTGTTTCCGTTCCAGCGCATAGGCCAACGCGTGCTGATATGCACCTTCGGCCACACCCACGCCCTGTCCGCCCACACCCAGACGCGCATTGTTCATCATGGTAAACATGGCCGCCATACCGCCATGTTCGGCGCCCACCAGCCAGCCTTTGGCTTTGTCATATTGCATCACGCAGGTGGGCGACCCGTGCAAACCCATCTTGTGTTCCAGCGAAACCACTTTCAGATCGTTGGCCGCGCCCGGATCACCATTTTCATCAGGCAGGAATTTGGGGACAAGGAATAACGAGATTCCTTTGGTGCCGGGCACCCCATCTGGAAGGCGGGCCAGTACCAGATGGCAGACATTCTCGGTGAAATCGGTATCGCCCCACGAGATGAAGATCTTTTGACCGGTGATCGAATATGTCCCGTCACCGTTCGGCTCAGCCTTCGCAGACAACGCGCCGACATCCGACCCGGCCTGAGCTTCGGTCAGGTTCATGGTGCCCGACCATTCCCCCGTCATCATCTTAGGCAGATACAGCGCTTTCAATTCGTCGCTGGCGTGATGGTCCAACGCCTCGATCTGGCCCTGAGACATAAGCGGCGCAAGTTGCAGCGACAGGCAAGCGGCACTCATCATCTCGTTGACCGCCGTGGTGATGGTCATAGGCAACCCCATCCCCCCGTATTCAGGATTACCACTGATCCCGATCCAGCCACCTTCAGCAATAGCCTTCCAGCCATCTGCATATCCCGGAGAAGTTCGCAGCACGCCATTTTCAAGTCGTGCAGGTTCCAGATCACCGGGGCGCTGCAAAGGGGCCATCACCTCTTCGCACATTTTCCCAGCTTCGGTCAGGATCGCATTGACCACATCCCCGCTGGCATCAGCAAATTTATCCGTCGCAGCGACCTGGTCGAACCCGACCACATGGTCCAGCAGGAACTGGTAATCTGAAATTGGGGTGCGGTAGGGCATGATCACTCTCGAAGGCTAACAATTCAGAACATATCGGCAGGCTTGGAATTGTGGGCAAGCGCCGGTAAGCGTATGAGCTTGGATCAATTACCTACTGTCCCCTATGTTTCAAGCAACCAAAACGCGGCGTCACCAGATATGATCTCAACCGGCACTCAGGAATTGACGGCGGATCCCGGCGGCATCGCGCGGGCTGCAGATATGTTGCGGCAGGGCCTTCTGGTCGCTTTCCCGACCGAGACGGTCTACGGTCTGGGCGGCGATGCGCGCAACGGGCAGGCGGTGGCGTCGATCTACGAGGCCAAGGGGCGGCCCAGCTTCAATCCGCTGATCGCACATGTCGCATCGGTCGCCGCGGCGCAACGGTATGTGCAATGGTCAGATCAGGCCGAGCATCTGGCACAGGCCTTTTGGCCCGGTCCGCTTACCTTGGTTTTGCCCTTGCGCGAAGGGCACGGGATTTCATCGCTGGTGACCGCAGGTTTGGATACGCTGGCCGTCCGCGTTCCGGCACATCCGACAGCGCGCGCGCTGCTGGCCGAATTTGATGGCCCGGTTGCGGCGCCTTCGGCAAACCCGTCGGGTCAGATCAGTCCAACCACGGCAAGTCATGTCTGGTCGGGTCTTGGCGGCAAGATTGCGGCTGTTCTGGATGACGGGCCGTGCGATGTCGGGCTTGAATCCACCATCATCGGCCTGGCCGGGGAACCTGCACTTTTGCGTCCAGGTGGCATCGCGCTGGAGCAGGTCGAAGAGACGCTGAAAACGCGATTGCATTTGCATCAATCCGGTGATCTTCTGACCGCCCCCGGCCAGTTGCAATCACACTATGCGCCGGACGCCCCGGTCCGTTTGAATGCCGAAATCCGTCAGGGTGACGAGGTGTTGCTGGGATTTGGACAGGTTGAGTGCGACCTGAACTTGTCCGTCACTGGCAACCTGACCGAAGCAGCGGCAAATCTGTTTGCGTTTCTGCATCAGCTGAACGAAACCGGGCGACCGATTGCCGTTTCTCCGATCCCGGGCACGGGATTGGGGGAGGCAATCAATGACCGGCTGCGGCGTGCTGCTGCACCCCGCGACAGCTGATCAGGCGCGCCCCGCGCTGGCAGAAAGGGTCAGCGGGTCCACGCCCAAAGTAGCCAACGCTGCCTCCCATTTCGCATCATCGGGCACATCGAAAACAAGTTTCGACGTTGCCTCGGTGGTTAGCCAGCCGTTCATGGCAATTTCATCCTCAAGCTGACCGGGACCCCAGCCAGAATAACCCAGCGCCAGCATCGAGTTCAGCGGCCCGCTGCCTGACGCCAAATCCTCGAGCACATCAAGTGTCGCCGTCATGCTGAAGTCCTCGGAAATCTGCATTGAATGCAGGTTGGCCTCATAATCGGCGCTGTGAAGAACAAAGCCGCGCGACATCTCGACCGGCCCACCAAAATGCACAAGGCGCTCTCCGACAATCGGAATACGGCAGGCGATGTTCAGCTGACCCAGTAAGGTCTTAATCCGCAGGTCCGAGGGCTTGTTCACAATCAAACCCATCGCACCATCGTCGCCGTGGCTGCACACATACACAACCGAATGGTCGAATCGCGGATCCCCCATACCGGGCATCGCAATCAACAGTTTTCCGGTCAGGTCCATGGGCCGCCATCTCTTTCTCAGAACACCTCAACAATGGCCCCGCAGCATGTCCATTGGCAAGAGAACAACAGGTATTTTGGCGGAATTCATCCCAGTGAACAGAACGTGACTTGGAATCCGGGCCAACGCCACGCATTTAAGAAGGATGAAGATGTCGATGAAACACACTGCCGTCGCCGCAATCGCTTGCCTGCAACTGTCCGTCCCGGTTGCCGCACAGGGTCTGGATGGTGTGGTTCGGCTGGATATTCTGGATGGCGGACGGACTGCAAACGGCACTTATCTTACCGCCTTGAAGCTGACGCTTGAGGATGGTTGGAAAACCTACTGGCGCGCGCCAGGAGATGCTGGCATCCCGCCGGAAATCAACTGGAAACGCTCAAGCAATGTCGGGCGTGTTGAAATCACATGGCCTGCCCCCGATGTCTTCGATCAGAACGGGTTGCAGTCGATCGGTTACAAGAACCAACTGGTCCTTCCGATTGAGATTACGCCGCGCAACCCTGCCAAGCCGGTCCGATTGCAGGGCGAAATGGATCTGGGCGTTTGCAAAGACGTTTGTATTCCGGAACGTCTGGGCTTTGACCACACGCTCGACGCCAAAGCCGGGCGCCATCCCGCGATTGCCGCCGCACTGGCGCAACGCCCCTATTCCGCAGCCGAAGCTCGTGTGTCCAGTGCCACGTGTCGTCTGACGCCAACGAAGGACGGTATGCGTATCGAAGCACGGGTGACCATGCCATCGGCAGGTGGTCATGAAGTGGCTGTGATCGAACCCGGCAACCCCTCCCTCTGGGCTTCGCAGCCGGTTGCGCAACGGCAGGGCGATACGTTGGTGGCCGAGGCCGAGATTATCAATGCATCGGGCACACCCTTTGCGCTGGATCGGTCTGAGATCCGGATTACGGTTCTGGGCGCCAATCACGCAGTAGATATTCAGGGCTGCAGCGCAGGCTGAATTCATGACCCAATCACCAAAAATCGGTGCCCTGGCCGTTGTTCTGCATCAGGATCAGGTTCTTCTGGTTCAGCGCAGCAAGCAGCCCGACGCAGGGCTGTGGGGGTTTCCCGGTGGCCATGTCGAATGGGGTGAAACCGTGTTGGAAGCGGCGCAACGCGAATTGTTGGAAGAAACCTCGGTGATCGCGCAGCCATCACATTATCTGAACAATCTGGACCTTCTGCGCCGAGCCCCAGATGGGGTGGTCGTGTCCCATTACCTGCTGGTCGGGGTCGCATGTCAGTATCGCTCGGGCACGCCGAGGGCCGGTGACGACGCAATGGATGCCCGGTGGTTTCCCGTCGATCAGATACGCCAGGGCAACCTGCCCATGAGCGCGCGCGTCATAGAGCTAATGGAATATGCCTTGCGTGCGGTTCAAGCACCTGCCGATTTCGTGAGGCGACCATAGAGCATGCCTGAGGCAACAATGCTCAGAATCACAATCGGCACAGCGCCGGCAACAAACGCGCCCAGCCCCATTTTCAATGCGGCAATGCCATCCTCACCGGGATAAAGGCTTTGTAGCATGGCAAGCGGTGCACCGTTGACGGCGGGCCAGATCATCGTCAAGGCAAACCAGATCCCAAGCGTCACACCGGTTCCGGCCAACGCGCCACGAACAACCTTGTCAGGGGCCCGTGCAGCACGGCGCATGGCTGTCATCGGACGTGCCACGTCATTGAGAGTTCCCAGCAAGGCGGGCACAAGCACCAACACCAGCAACATTCCGAAACCAAGCCCGTAGACCAGTGTGATTACTGTCGGTTTCAGGAACTGCGCCTGTTGAGAGCCTTCGTATAGTAAGGGCGCTAGCCCAAGAACCGTCGTCAGCGTGGTCAGCATGACAGGTCGCAACCTGTCCGCCGTGCCATCCAGAATCGACGGAATCAACCCGCGATCCTGCTGGTATGCGTCGATCGTGGTCACCAAAACGATCGAGTCGTTGATAATGATCCCTGTCATGCCCAGCAGCCCGACAACCGTGAACATGCTCAGTGGCACCTCCCAGATGTAATGGCCCCAAATCGCCCCGACTAGGCCAAAGGGAATAATCGCCATGACCACAAGGGGTCGTGTCCAGCTGGCAAAAACCCAGGCCAGTACAAGGTAAATACCGGTCAGGCACAGGATCAGACCGTTGCGGGCCTCGGACAGGAACTCGTTTTCCTGTTCGCTCAGACCCGACATGCGCCACTCAACCTGCCTTTCGGCTGCGATATTGGGCAGGATCTCGTCCTGCATCGCGCGTTCAATTTCGGCGGCCCGTGCCGGATCGTCTTCCGAAATGTCACCTGTTACCGAAACCACCCTCAGGCCGTTTTCACGCCGAACCGTCGAAAACCCGGACTTGCGCGCGACCGAAACGATATCAGCCAAAGGTACGTAGACCCCATCAGGAGAACGCATCAGAGTTCGTTCCAGAAAATCTGCCGTCAGTTCACCTTCGGGCAGTTCGACACGGATCTCGGCACTGCGCGGCCCGTCGGGGAAGGTTGCGGCCTCAATCCCGTTCAAACGGTTGCGCAAAGCCCGCCCCAGCGTTTCGATCCGAAAACCCAGCGCCTGACCCTGCGCTGTCAGGTCCAGAAGAAACTCTTCCTTGTCATATGCCAGAGTGTCTTCGAGCGCCGAGACTTCAGGAAACTTCGACAGCGCGGTTTGCAGATCTTCTGATGCGGCTTTCAGGACATTTACGTCCGAGCCATAGAACTGCACGTCGATGGCGTCGCCACCGGGGCCGGACCGCCAACCGCGGAAGCTGATCACCTCGACCTTGGGGTGGCGCGGTACGAAATCCTGTAGCTCGCCCACAAACTCAAAACTCGAATATGGGCGCAGATCGGCGTCGATCAGTTCAATCGAAATGCCCCCCAGCACACTGCCGTCCTTGCCGTCAGCCGCAGCAAGAGCACGCCCGGCATTGCCACCAACCTCGGCCAGGACGTAGTCAATTGGATTTCGGCCATGACGCTCTTCGTAGATTCGGCCCAGCTCGTTGGTCGCATCCTGTAGAATGCGCATCATTTCAAGCGTATCTGACCGGGTCGACCCTTCGCGCATGATAAACCCGCCGCTGACTGAGCTGCGTTCAGGTGCGTTGAAGAACCGCCAGTTCACGTCGCCGCGAATGAACAATGCAACCTGACTGGCCAGAATAGCAATCATCAACGCGGCGACCACATAACGCGCCCAGATCACCCAAGCGATCAACGGGCGGAACAAGTGATCCCGGACCCAACGAAAGCCACGATTGACGACACGGTTCGGCAGATCGTACCAGTGTTCCTTGGCCGAATGCGCAATTGCGTGCGCCATGTGATTGGGCAGGATCAGGAAGCATTCCACCAGCGACGCAACCAGAACTGCGATCACCGTGAAGGGGATATCGCGGATCAGCTCTCCGAAACGTCCTCCAACCAACGTCAGGCCGAAAAACGCAATCACGGTCGTTACTGTGGCGGCCAGAACCGGCATTGCCATTCGACGGGCGGCACGCTCAGCGGCTTCCACAGGTGTCTCACCCAATCGGCGGGCGCGATAATCGGCGTGCTCTCCCACGACAATCGCATCATCTACGACGATCCCCAAGGTGATGATCAAACCGAACAGGGAAACCATATTCACCGACAAACCGCCCAGATACATCAGTGCAATCGCCGCCGACATCGCCACCGGAATGCCCGCAGCAACCCAAAACGCAATGCGCGCATTCAGAAACAGGAACAACAGGATGACAACCAGCCCCAACCCCATCAGCCCGTTATCCACGAGGATATTCAGCCGGTCGGTAATTGCTTGCGCCCGGGTACGGATCAGATCAATTCTCACACCTTCAGGCAGGCTGGCCTGCATCTCGCGGGCTACATCCTCGACCGTGTGCTGAATACCTATCGCATCTCCCAAGTTCGACCGGTCCACTCTGATGGACATGGCGGGATTGTCGCCCACGTAATAGCTGCGGTGCCGGGTGACGTCTTCGATCCGAATTGTTGCTATGTCACCAACCTTCAGCTTCGACCCATCTTCGTTCACCCGCAGCGCGATGCCTTCGATCTGTTCGGGTGTACGTTTCTCAGTTCCTGCCCGGATACGAGCCCCGGCGCCTTCCACATCGCCCGCAGGATCCGTGGTGACTTCGGCCCCGATCGCCGCCGCGATTTCCGCCATTGAGATATCATTGGCAATCAATTGCGCTGTGGTGACTTCGACAACGATGCGCGGTGCGGCAATACCCCGGATCGTTGTGCGGGTCACACCCGATGCGAACAAACGATTGACAAGCTCATCCGTCAGTTTCGCCAGCTGAGCAGTATCGGTCGGCCCCGTGATCACCACATCCGTCACCCGATCACGCCACGCACCACGTTGAATCTTGGGCTCCTCAGCGTCTTCCGGCAGATCTGTGACAGCGTCTACGGCGGTCCTAACATCCTCGACAGCGCGGGACACATCCCAGTTGGGTTCGAATTCCAGCCTGATCCGGGTCCATTCATGATGCGAAGAAGCCTCGGTGCTGATCACCCCTTCGACGGCCAGCAGCGCCGGTTCCAGCAACTGCACGATCCCGGCGTCCATGTCCTCGGGCCCGGCACCATCCCAGGTTACGGATACATCGACGCGTTCCAGAATAACGTCCGGAAAGAACTGTGCCCGCATGTTCGGGATTGCCGCCGCGCCAAGAACCAGCATGACAAGCAACAGCAGGTTGGCAACTGTCCGATGCCGCGTGAAATAACTGAGAATGCCGCCCGCCGCGCCAGGTATCTCGCGCATCATGGCGTTTATCCCCCAGCCCTGGTTTCAATACTGCGCACTAAAGACGTCGGAACACGAGCTTCGCGCAGCCGGGTTAGAACCTGCGTCTTTTCCTTCGGAGGCATCGCACTGTTCGCTTCGACCTGAGCTACAAGTTCGGCTCGTTTCTCGTCCGTCAGCTCGACCATTCCGGGGTCTGCACCCGCCTCAAACCGCAGGGGCCGCACCCGCACGCCTGACCCAAGCAGGGGGGTCCGACCGATGACGACCTCTCGCCCTTCCAATCCGTCGCCCCGCAAAAGAACTTCGTCCCCCTGGCGGCGGATCAGCTGAACCGGCAAGCTTTCCAATCGATCGTCAGGTCCAAGCACAAGAACTGTTCCAGATGCATCAAGGACCGAGGACGGCAACCGGTAAACTCCGGCAAGAGGTTGCTCCTGAACAGAGACCGTAACGAAATCCCCGGGTTTGAACCCAGATGCCTCTTGCAAGCGGGCATAGATCAACCGCCCGGTCTGGCCTTCACCGGCAGACCCGCTGTCGCGGCTAATCTGGCCAATCGCAGTCAGATCGGTCCCTGTGACTTCAAGAGATATGGTGACCGGCGCGTTGATCAGACGATCACCGCCATCCAGAAGCCGCACATATTGCGCGGTTGACACCCGAAATGCCACCTCAAGGTCGTTGGGATCAACCAGTTCAGCCAGCTTTTCATTTGCCGATACCAGCCGCCCTTCCACAAGTGTCACATCCGTTAAAGTACCGCCAAAGCCTGCCCGGATTGTCATGTCGCCCAGATCACGTTCCGCAGCTTCCAGTGCTATCATGGCGCGGGCCAACAGGGTTGATGCCTGATCCACACGGGATTCAGCCTGTGCCAGCGCAATACGCCGCGCCAGTACGGCCTGTTGCGCCGCTGCGGCAGCCAGTTCGGCCTCTTCCACGCTAGCGGCGGCCCCCACGCCCCGAGATTCCAGATCGCGTTGACGTTGCAACGCCCTTTCCCGCAGTTCCGCCTGAGCCTCAGCCGATTTCAGCTCGTCCTGCGCCAGCAGCAACGAGCGTTCTGCATCGCGCTCTTCAAACTGAGCGTCCAAGAGGTCGGACTTGGCCCGATCCAGTGCGGATTGCGCATCTGCCGGATCCAGTTCAACCAGCACTTCGCCAGCCTCGACAATTCCACCATCTTCAAAGTCTTCCGCCAGCGCGACAACGCGACCGCCAAGCGCCGCGCGCAACTCCAGCCTGCGGCGGCTTTGAACCTCTCCGAAAGCTTCAAGATATGGGGTGACGGTTTCCGCCTCGGCAGGCCGAACCGAAACAGCAAAGATCCTTTCTCGAGCGGGAGGTGTCGCGTTATCGTGCGTCAAAGCCTCCTGAACGGCCCCAACGATCATCTGCACGGCAACAAACAACAAAGCCAGCGCCAGAAACGCCAGAAAAATACCGACAAGACTATGTCGTAGAAATCGCATCGATCAGTTACCCCGGTTGCACCACGCTGCCGTCCACAACATGTAGCTGGATCAGGAAATATGCCAAGCCACAAGGCGGTTATACGGAATGGAACGTATGACCAGTCTACTTCCGTCGCAGATGTTCGTCCAATCTGGGCATTATTTCCACAAAATTGCACGGGCGATGGCGATAATCGAACTGTTTTTCCAAAATACCGTCCCACGCATCCTTGCAGGCCCCCGGGCTGCCGGGCAAGGCGAACAGATATGTTCCCCCGGCAACACCCCCTGTCGCCCGCGATTGCACCGCGGAAGTTCCGATCTTCTCCATCGAGATGATCGTGAAGACGGTGCCAAAGGCTTCGATCTCTTTTTCATAGACATCGCGATGCGCCTCGACGGTGACATCGCGCCCGGTCAGACCCGTACCGCCGGTCGAAATCACGACGTCGATCTGTTCATCCGCCACCCACGCGCGCAACTGATCTGCGATCTGTTTGCGCTCGTCCCGAATTATTCTCCGATCCGCGACAACATGGCCCGCCTTTTCGATCCGGTCCGCCAATATCTGACCCGAGCGGTCCTCTTCCAGCGATCTGGTATCCGAGACAGTCAGTACGGCGATCTTAACCGGGATGAACTCCATGGTTTCGTCAATGCGCGACATGTGGTGTCAGGCCCTTTCCAGGATGGCAAGCCGGACCGCAAGGGCCGAAAAAATGCCCCCTGCAATCCAGCCCAGAATACGTGAAGCGCGCGGATTCGAGACCAGATGGCGCCCCGCGCTTCCGGCGAAAACACCAACCAGCCCGTTCACGACGAACCCACCGATGCCGATGATTGTGCCAAAGATCAAAAACTGCACCAGGACCGATCCCCGCGACGGGTCTACAAACTGCGGGATAAAGGCAAGAACGAACAGAATAACCTTGGGGTTCGTCAGATTGACAAGCATCCCGTCCCGAAAAGACAACCGGGTCGGTTTGACGGGTGCCTCGGCTGACACTGCGCCATTTCGAACGGCACCCCAGGCCAAGTACAGCAGGTATGCAACACCAACCCAGCGAATGACATCAAACAGCCATGGCAAGGTCGCAACCGCCGCGCCAAGGCCCAGCCCAGCCAGAAGGACCTGTATCATTCCACCCGCGGATATCCCGGCACTTGCGGCAATTGCGGCGCGCGGACCTGATCGCAGGCCCTGACCGAAACAGAACATCATATCCGCGCCCGGTGTCAGGTTCAGCGCCAGCGCGGCGGGAATGAAGGCAAGCAGCGTTACCAACTCAATCATAAGGCGACCTCGAACCAGTTTACCTTGGGACCAAGGTTGGCGATCCGGGTGCGGCCGATCGAGCCGCGATATCCCCAGCTGTCGTGAATATGGCCGCAAAACGTGAAACGGGGCTGTATCCGCTCGATCGCGTTCCGGACAGCGACCGAACCAACAGCCATGCCTTGCGAGGTCACATCCCCATGACCCTTGGGCGGCGAGTGCGAAATCAGGATGTCTGCTCCGCCGCAGCGCGCCAGCAGTTCGGCGGCCTCACCTTCGGTAAGATCGCAGGACCAATCACCAAACGGTGTGGGTGGAACACCGTAGCCAAGCCCGAACAGGCGCAATCCATCCACCGTCATTCCCGTTCCATGCAGAACATGCACACCCTCGGGCACAGCTTTGCCCAGATCCTCTGCGCTTTCGGCATTCCCGGGTATCAGGACCAGCGGTGCTGAAACGCCCGAAAGCATTTGCATCGCCTCATCCAGACCCTGCCGCATGTTGCAATAGTCCCCTGCGCCGATGACCAAGTCGGCATCAGCGCTGGCGGCTACCAGATCAGCGGCGCGGTTTCGCGCCATATGAAGATCGGAAAACGCCAAGACCTTCATGACTCACCTCGCAGCCGGGCTTTCAACTCCAGCAGATCAGCCCAAGCCTGCCGCTTCATTTGCGGCTGGCGCAGCAAATAAGCTGGATGAAACATCGGGATCACAGGCAGGTCCATCGCCTGATCCCACTGGCCGCGCAATCGGGTAATCCCGCGTTTCCCCAGAACAGCCTGACAGCTGATATTGCCCATTACCACCAGAACCTCGGGCCGGGCCAGCGCCACGTGACGTTCCAGAAAGGGCTTCATCATCCCTATTTCTTCGGGCTTTGGGTCACGGTTCTGTGGGGGCCGCCACGGCAGCACATTTGTGATATAGACGTTCTGCCTGCGATCCAGATCAATCGCGGCCAACATGCGATCCAGCAACTGGCCCGCGCGCCCGACAAAGGGCTTGCCCTCGCGGTCTTCGTCGCGGCCCGGAGCCTCACCAATGATCATCACCCGCGCACCGGGCGTTCCATCAGCAAAAACCAACTGCCGCGCACCGCGCTTCAGCTCGCAGTGATCAAAAGCTTCCATCGCATCGCGCAGCTGATCCAGTGACCCCGCCCCCTTGGCCGCTGCTTGCGCAACCGTTACCGGGTCGGCCTGTCCGGGCTTTGACGGGATGGCTGCCGCAACCTCTGCCTTCTTGGGCTTTGGTGACGTGTCCGGCACCGAATATCGATCAACCGGAGCGTCCCCGATTGCCTCGGTCACGCCCAGTTCGACCTGCCATTCCAGCAAGGCCCGTGCAGAGTAATAGTCCAAGCCCGATTCCATATGGATAATTTACCCGCCTGAGGGCTGATGGAAAGCGAATTGGGCTTGATTGGTCGCTCTGTCGCGCCGACCATCAGGGCACGATGCTCAGAACCTTGCGAATCCTCCTGATCGGGCTTGGGCTGGTGCTTACCGGCGATCCGGTATTGGCGACGTTCCACGACGCACAGGGCCAATGCCGTGCGGGCCAGTTCAAATGCGGCACCACCTGTTGTTCAGGTGGTCAAAGATGCAGCTTTGATGGGCATTGCATACCGCTGGGCGGCACCTATTGCGGTGGCGGGCGCAGTTGCGGCCCGTTTGAACGCTGCGTGGCGGGAGGAGCGCGTTGTGCACCCGCAGGCGCGAACAAATGCACATCGCGTCTGGATTGCCCCGGTGACAGTTTTTGCAATGGGCGCGGCGAATGTGAACGGACCATACCAGATCCGGATTCGGCCCCTCCCACGATATGCGAGGATGGCCGCACCTGCGCGCGCGGCTCGTCCTGCTTGCCGGGCGGGGGGTGTTCCCGTCCGGGATGGTTCCTGTGCGAGGAAACAGGCTCGCAGTGCCGTCCGGGATTCAAATGCTCGGCCCATCAGGGTTGCGTGCCGATCAAAGCCATCGACTGCGGATACGGCAAATGGTGCAAACCGGGTGAACAATGCCTGCCAGAGGGTGGCTGCGAAAAACTGCCAGAGGGTTCTGATCCTTAGGTTGCTTTGCCCCGCGTGGCTTTCTATAAGCGGCCCGATTGTCAGACAGGAGCCCGCCCATGCGTTTCGCCCATCGTCACCTTCTTGGCATCGAGCATCTGTCGCAATCCGATATCACCGAAATTCTCGATCTGGCCGAAACCTATGTCGACATGAACCGCCAGTCGACCAAGCATTCGGACGTTCTGTCGGGGCTGACCCAGATCAACATGTTCTTTGAAAACTCGACCCGAACGCAGGCAAGCTTCGAGCTGGCTGGCAAGCGTCTGGGCGCGGACGTGATGAACATGGCGATGCAGGCCAGTTCGATCAAAAAGGGTGAGACGTTGATCGACACTGCGCTGACCCTGAACGCGATGCATCCCGACCTTTTGGTGGTGCGTCACCCGCATTCGGGCGCGGTCGATCTGCTGGCGCAAAAAGTCAACTGTGCCGTGTTGAACGCGGGCGACGGGCGGCATGAACATCCGACACAAGCTTTGCTGGACGCGCTGACGATCCGCCGCGCAAAAGGTCGCCTGCACCGTCTGAACATCGCCGTTTGCGGCGATGTCGCGCACTCCCGTGTTGCACGCTCCAACCTGATCCTGCTGGGGAAGATGGAAAACCGCATTCGTCTGATCGGCCCGCCCACACTCGTGCCGTCGCAATTCGCCGAGTTCGGGGCCGAGGTATATGACGACATGAACGAAGGCCTCAAAGACGTCGATGTGGTCATGATGCTGCGCCTTCAGAAAGAACGAATGGACGGAGGCTTCATCCCGTCAGAACGCGAGTACTACCACCGTTACGGCTTGAATGCGGAAAAGCTGGCGCTGGCCAAGCCCGATGCCATCGTCATGCACCCCGGCCCAATGAACCGCGGGGTTGAGATCGACGGAACCCTGGCTGATGACATCAATCGATCCGTAATACAGGAGCAGGTGGAGATGGGGGTCGCTGTCCGCATGGCCGCCATGGACCTTCTGGCCCGCAACCTGCGCGAGGTTGCATGAGCAATCTGAAAATCGCCCCCCATGAACGCGGCGTTCTGCGCCTATTCACACTGAACATGCGCCCGGAAGAGGCAAAGTTCCTGCGCGAACCGGGTGCCGCCGATCAGGTGCTTGGCGTCGACGGGCTGGACCCCGAGCAGATCGACATTTTTCCGGTATCCGACCTCGAAGAACTTGGGCTTTACGGCTATCTGAACGAAGGGTGCGGCGTGTCCGAAGATCAGTTGGACCGTGCCGCGCTGGCGCAGATCGGCGGATGGGTCATGGTTCTGCGCAGCGCAGCGTTCAAAGACCAGGCCACGACCCTTGAACCCGATCCCCGGCTTCACATGATTGGTCTTTTCACGGAAGAGGCGACCAATTGGACCGGCGGAACGATCGAAACCGACAGCGCCAAGCCTTTCTCGGCCCCGCAAACCGCGCCGGTTGACAACAAACCGCTCCGCATAGGCTCGGCTGTTATGGCATTGGCAGTACTTTTGATCACCGGAGGGATTCTGTGGCTGATCCTGTAGTCTTTGCCCCGGACAAGGGCGCGTATATCCGCACCAATGCATGGCTTGCGGCGGCTGCCATGGCCGGTGCAATGGCTGTGTTGTGGTTGACCGGCAACCCTTATGTCTGGACCGGAGCACCTGCCGGCCTCGCCGCAATTGGCATCCGCGCGTGGTATCTGGCATCGGAAGAACTGGCCGCTAACTGGGAGATGACCGAAACTTTGTTGACCGGTCCCGGCCCACGCAAAGTACCGTTGAATCAGGTCGAGGCGGTCAAAACCATGGGCAGTTTCGTACAAGTCGTTACCAAGGGCGGCGACAAACACCTGATCAAGTATCAGGCCGATCCCGCCGCCACGAAGGCTGCCATCGAAAGGGCTGTTCCATGATTACCGTTCTTTTCACCAACGCACGCCTGATCGATCCCGAAGCCGGAACAGAGTCTACTGGCTGGTTGCAGGTGAACGATGGCCGGATTAGCGCCCGAGGCGAAGGAAGCGCGCCGAGTACTGAGGGGCATATCGTAGATTGCAACGGCAAGTGCCTCGCCCCTGGCATCATCGATATTGGCGTCAAGGTCTGTGAACCCGGTGAACGTCATAAGGAAAGCTATCGGTCAGCAGGACTTGCTGCCGCGGCTGGTGGTGTCACGACGATTGTCACCCGACCGGATACTCTGCCAGCAGTCGACACACCGGAAACGCTGGAATTCGCGACACGCCGGGCGCAGGCCGATGCGCCGGTCAATGTTCTGCCGATGGCTGCCCTGACCAAAGGACGCGAAGGGCGCGAGATGACTGAAATCGGGTTTCTGATGGACGCGGGCGCGATCGCCTTCACCGATTGCGATCACGTCATCACCAATACCAAGGTGTTTTCCCGCGCCCTGACCTATGCGAAGTCCTGTGGCGCGCTTGTGATAGCCCACCCGCAAGAGCCGGGGCTGAGCGCCGGGGCCTCAGCGACCAGCGGCAAGTTTGCGGCATTGCGCGGCCTGCCCGCAGTATCATCGATGGCAGAGCGGATGGGGCTGGACCGCGACATTGCCCTGCTGGAGATGACCGGCGCCGCCTATCACGCCGACCAGATCACCACGGCCCGTGCGCTGCCTGCACTGGAGCGCGCCAAGCGCAATGGGTTGGATATAACCGCAGGGACGTCGATCCACCACCTGACGTTGAACGAGCTTGACGTGGCCGACTATCGCACCTTCTTTAAGGTCAAGCCGCCGCTGCGATCAGAAGATGACAGGCAGGCGGTTATCGAAGCCGTTCGCACCGGGCTGATCGATATCATCAGCTCGATGCACACCCCTCAGGACGAAGAAAGCAAACGCCTGCCGTTTGAAGAAGCGGCCTCGGGTGCAGTCGCGCTGGAAACGCTTCTGCCCGCGGCCTTGCGCCTGTACCACGCAGGCCAGCTGGATCTGCCGACGCTGTTTCGGGCCATGGCCCTCAACCCGGCCAAACGGCTTGGCCTGGACACCGGTCGCCTGTCGCAAGGCGCACCAGCGGATCTGGTTCTGTTCGACCCGGATGTGCCTTTTGTGCTTGATCGGTTTGCACTAAAATCAAAATCTCAGAACACTCCATTTGACGGCCAGCGGATGCAAGGTAAGGTCATTTCGACCTATGTAGCAGGTAATGAAGTGTTCCGGAGACCCTGATGCCCCCAATCGACAACTCAACTAGCGAACTGCTCCAATGGGCGGTGGTTGGATATCTGATGGGCTCTATTCCCTTCGGCCTGTTGCTGGCCAAGTTCATGGGGTTGGGAAATCTGCGCGAGATCGGTTCCGGCAATATCGGAGCAACCAACGTCCTGCGTACCGGCAACAAGACCGCTGCGGCGCTGACCCTGCTGTTTGACGCAGGCAAGGGCGCGGCAGCCGTTCTGATTGCGCGTGCCTATGCGGGTGAAGATGCGGCCCAGGTTGCTGCACTTTTGGCGTTTCTGGGCCATTGCTTTCCGGTTTGGCTGGGCTTCAAGGGCGGCAAGGGCGTGGCGACCTTCCTGGGGCTTTGGCTGGCGCTCGACTGGCGCGTCGGTGTTGCCTGCTGCCTTACCTGGCTGGTCGCGGCGGCAATCTGGCGGATATCCTCGGTTGGTGCACTGGCAGCCGCTGCGCTTTCCACAACCTGGGTGCTGTTGCTGACAAACGGGACTACATTTATCCTTGGGATAATTCTGACACTTCTTGTCTACTGGCGGCACAGCTCGAACGTTGCGCGGATCAAGGCCGGAACGGAACCCAGAATCGGAAAACCGTGACTGCGTCAGACGCGTTTCTGTCTGCGCTTTTTGCACTGCCCTTGGGCAGTTTCACCGGAACCTTCGGCGGCCGGCGCTATGTTGTTGTGCGTCAACTAATGGCGGGTGGTAAATCCCACAAGCTGGTCGCGCACGAGCTAGGCGGAACCGACTATATCAGCCTGAATCTGTATCAGACCATGGGAAGCGGCGCGTTGCTGCGACCCTGTGAAATGCCCGCAAACAAAGTCATCGCTTTTGTTCTGAACTTAAAGCCGGACGCCTGAGGTGGCTCGGCAAAAAAGAACAGTGGCTCTATCACCTGCGCACAATCACAAATCATTGTTTTGAACGTGATCAGCCCGCTTCCCAGATCGCTATCGTGACGGTCAATTACGGGCCACACAGGACAACAATCTGGGCCTTACGGCGGCAATTATTGCGGTGCTGAACGGGCTCATTTCACGAAAGGTGAAACAATGAACAAGTTTAAATCTCTGATCAGTGGCGTGGCACTGTCTGTCACTTTGGCAACCTCCGCACTGGCGGCTGGCGTCGAAATCAACGCAAGCTCGACCGGTCTAGCCATGCAGGGTTATGATCCGGTGGCGTACTTCACCGCTGGCGAAGCGACAAAAGGCGATTACCGCATCACTGCGCTGCATGATGAGGCCCTGTACCGTTTCTCGTCGGAAGAAAACAAAGCTGCCTTTGAAGCCAACCCCGAAGCGTACCTGCCTGCATATGGCGGCTATTGTGCCTTCGGCGCGGCCATGGGCTTTAAATTCGACGGCGACCCGAACCACTGGAAGATCGTTGACAACAAGCTGTATCTGAACCTGTCCAAAGACATTCAGGAGCGCTGGGAAGGCGACATCCCAGGTTTCATCGAAAGCGCGAGCGCAAACTGGGAAACGATTGCTGAAAAATCCCCGGCAGAGCTGCAATCGCAGTAAAACCTGATTTTTTTCAGGCACAGCGGCGGCGGGTTTTCCGCCGCCGTATGTCATTGAAGACCTCTTGTCCCTCCCATCCGGCGGATCAAGCATCCCAATTCAAAGGGCAATGGCGTTTCAGTACCGCGTTACAGGTCCAGAATTGTGCTGCCGGTCGTTTTCCGCGCCTCAAGCGCGCGATGCGCATCAGCAACCTGATCCAAGGCAAAGCGCTGATCGACATGGATTTTGACCTCACCCCCCTCGACTTTGCCAAACAGGCGACGCGACATTGCCTGACACACCGCATGGTCCGCGATATGTGTAAACAACGTGGGCCGGGTGATCTTGAGTGAGCCTTTCTGGCCCAGAACTCCGAGGTTGAACGGTGGAACCGGACCCGAGGCGTTGCCGAAGGAAATCATCATGCCCAGTGGTTTCAGGCAATCCAGTGATCCTTCGAATGTGTCCGCCCCGACCGAGTCCATCACCACGTCTACGCCTTGACCCTTTGTAATCTCAGCCACGCGTTCGGCGAAATTCTCGGACCTGTAATTGATGCAATGCGCGGCCCCGTTAAACCGGGCAAGGCTGCATTTCTCGTCACTACCCGCCGTTCCGATCAAGGTGATGCCTTCGGACTTAGCCCATTGACATGCGATCAACCCGACCCCGCCAGCTGCCGCATGGAACAAGACCGTATCGCCCCGTTTCAATGGTGTGGTCCGATGAAAAAGGTACTCAACCGTCAGACCTTTCAGCATCATCGCTGCGCCGGCTTCGAATGTGATGCCGTCTGGCAGCGGACAAACCTGAGCGGCAGGCATCACGCGCGCCTCGCAATATGCACCGGGCGGTGCTGCGGCGTAAGCGGCCCGCTGCCCCGGTTGAAGGTGGGTCACCCCTTCCCCAACCGCTTCAACGGTACCAGCCGCTTCCATGCCTAAAGCATGTGGAAGATCAAGGGGATACAGGCCGGTGCGTTGATATACGTCGATGAAGTTCAACCCGCAGGCCTGATGCCGAATACGTATCTCACCCGGACCGGGGTCGCCCACTGGCCTGTCTTCGATCCGCAAAACCTCAGGCCCACCAAATTCATGAATCACAACCGTTTTCGCTGTTTTCTGCATCCTGACCTCCTCTTGCCTGCCATCAAGCTAACATGACTGTGACACAGGGCAATCCGTCCGATGCCGGAGTATTGATCCAGATTTCGTAAATTTATGTTATACTGAGGCATGGCGTTGCCGGTTGGACCGGCCACGGGCAACTGAATGCCGGATCCGTTCCGCGGCGCGAGTCTCGCCAGGGAAGGGTGGAGAAATGGCTAAGACAATCGGAAATCCGATCAGCTGGGCGGCCCAGGCTCTGGGCGCTACAAGTGACCACGTCACAGAAAGCGTCTCGCAACTTGGCAGTGCAGATCCAACGCAAGTGCCAATGGTGCAGACCTTGACCCTGCAAGACCTACGGACCTGCCTGAGGGCGGGGTATCAGGATTTTCTCGAAACCCGAGCGGATGTCGTATTCATTGTCCTGGTTTACCCGGTTGCGGGGCTTTTGATGTTCGGCTTTGCCCTGAACGCCAATCTGGTTCCGCTTCTGGCCCCTCTGGTCGCAGGCTTTGCGCTGATCGGACCTGTTGCGGCCGTGGGCCTCTATGAGATCAGCCGCAAACGTGAACAGGGCAGCGAGGTTCACTGGCTGGACGCATTTGGTGTGCTTCGATCGCCGTCGTTCGGAGCAATTCTGGTTTTGGGGTTTTACCTAGTAATGCTGCTGCTGCTTTGGCTAATGGTGGCGCAAAGCATTCACACCTACACGATGGGCCCCGAGGTTCCAGCGTCGCTCAGCGCATTTGCCACACAGGTGTTCACGACCTCTGCGGGCTGGACGATGGTCATTGTCGGAACTGCGGTTGGGTTTGTTTTTGCCCTTTGCGCTCTGGCGATCAGCGTGGTCAGTTTTCCCTTACTGCTGGACCGCAAAGTGGGCTTGCCGGTTGCTGTTGTGACATCATTCAGAGTGCTGCGTCACAACCCCGGAGTCATTCTGACCTGGGGGTTCATTGTAGCGGTGCTTTTGTTCCTGGGGGCTTTGCCACTGCTGTTGGGTCTTATCGTGGTTATGCCCGTTCTGGGTCATGCCACGTGGCACCTGTATCGCCGAGCCGTTGCGTGAACGCGCGGGACACGCCCGCGCATTCAAAACTCAACCCGCGACCTTCAGAACAATCTTGCCAATATGGCCCGAGGTTTCCATGCGCGCATGGGCGGCGGCTGCCTCGGTCAGATCAAACTCGCTGTCCATCACGGGCGCAACTTTTCCGGCTTCCAAAAGAGGCCAGACAGCTTCGCGCAGGTCCTGCGCGATTTGCGCCTTGGCCAGACCACTTTGTGGGCGCAAGGTGCTGCCGGTCAGGGTCAGGCGCTTGACCATCATCAGGGCAAAGTTCAGCTCGACCACCGGGCCTTGCAGAAACGCGATTTGCACCAGCCGCCCATCCTCGGCCAGAGCTTTAACGTTGCGCGGAATGTAATCACCGCCGACCATATCAAGGATCAGGTTTGCCCCACCTTCGGCGCGCATGGCTGCTACGAAATCCTCGTCGCGATAGTTGATCGCCTTTTCCGCGCCCAGTTTGACACAAGCCTCGCATTTTTCATCCGACCCAGCCGTGGCGAAAACGCGCGCGCCAAAGGCATTGGCCAGTTGGATTGCCGTCGTACCAATCCCACTGGACCCACCGTGAACCAAAAAGCGTTCACCTGCCTTCAACCCGCCACGCATGAACACGTTGGACCAGACTGTAAAGAATGTCTCGGGCAGACACGCTGCCTCTTTCATTCCCATACCTGCAGGCACTGGCAAACAATGGGCCGCTGGAGTCGAAACGTATTCCGCATATCCTCCGCCCGGCAGCAGTGCGCAGACCTGATCGCCGACAGACAGTCCTTCGACCCCCGCACCGACTGAAACCACTTCGCCCGAAGCCTCAAGCCCCGGCAGGTCGCTGGCACCCGGCGGCGGATCGTAAGCGCCCGCGCGTTGCAAAGCATCGGGGCGGTTCACCCCGGCATAGGACACTTTCAATACAACCTGTCCGGCCCCCGGCTTAGGGATAGGCCGTTCGGTCAGCTGCAAAACATCGGGACCACCCGGTTGAGTGATCTCAACAGCACGCATCATCTGGGTCATAGGCACCTCCTTTGCCCAATGCCTAACAGGCATCAGAGGCAAGGCCCAGCACCAAGACGCGTTACTTTCTGGGGTTCAACATGCCTGGCAGATCACCCCGCATCTTGGACGGTGCCCTCACCTGACCCGCCAGCCAGTTTGGAACTGCAAGAAAGGGTTTCAACACCGGGTTGTCACGCACCTGAGCCTTGAGCTTTTCGAACTCCATGACATTTGCGATCCGGCGATCCAGAAACTCCCAGGTGCGCTGATGGTCCGGGCTGTCATCGCCCAGCCAGAACAGCAAGGTCGAGGAATAGACCCCCGACAAGGTTGCCCGTTTGGTGTACCAGTTCACATCGTCCGATGTATCGCCCAGCGCGCCCCAGATCAGGTCACAGGTCTGCCATAAGGCCTTGGCCCCATCGGCCGCATATGCTGGCAGGGAAAACAGCGTCATGCCCCGGCGCACCAGCTCTTTGTCTTCAACAGCCTGCAACCGGAACCTGACCGCGGCGGCAATCTTGTCGCGAAATTTTAGCCCGCTCATGTCCTCGGACCTGAGGCGGTCCAGCATCACCTGATCGCCGCGCGCATGAAAGGCCAGTGCCAGATCAACCGCCCCGCGCGGGCAGATTGCACGTGCCAAACCGTCATCCAGCCCACAATCGGAAACCGAGGCGCGAAAGCTAGTTTCCGACCAGCCGTCGAAAGGAACATGGTTCAGCATCGCGTCCAAAAGCTGCCGTTTTGCATCTTCATATGTGGTGGTCATGACGGTTCTCCGGTTGTCAGGCCCAGTACTAGACAAGTTAGGGCGGCTTTGCTATACGGCCAACTCCTGCAATTTCCTTGCAACTCTATCTAGAAAGGTGGTGACAACCACATGCAGGTTAGTGTTCGCGACAATAACGTCGATCAGGCGCTTCGTGCCCTGAAGAAAAAGCTGCAGCGCGAAGGCGTGTTCCGTGAAATGAAGCTTAAGCAACATTTCGAGAAACCGTCCGAGAAAAAAGCGCGTGAGAAAGCTGAAGCGATTCGCCGTGCCCGTAAACTGGCGCGCAAGAAAGCCCAGCGCGAAGGTCTGCTTTAAGATCTTTGATTTCGTCCAGCTTTGGATGACACTATTTGACGACCCCCGAGGCATGGCCCGGGGGTTTGTCGTTTCAGGGCTCGGATACAATCCGCCGACTCGTGGTTAAGGTTGTGCGGCAAGCTGCCATTTCCGTACAGGCAGTGTTTTGCCCGGCGCTTTGCAGCGCAACGAATCTCGTCTCGGTAGCATTGCGCCGCCAAAACTCGCCTAAATTGCACCGCCCTCTATCACCCCCGACATCCCCGCCTCTAAGTGAGCCCGTCCGCAAGGGCACAAACACAAACGGAGGCAAATATGTCGACTGCAAGTACATACGAACGCGAGATGCTGGCGCTTATAAACCAGGAGCGCACATCCCGCGGTCTCAACCCGCTGCAACTTGAAACGCAGCTGAACGACTCGTCCGAAGATCACAGCACCTGGATGCTGAATACAGACACCTTCAGCCACACCGGTTCAGGCGGTTCCAGCGCAACCCAGCGGATGCAAAACGCGGGGTTCGATCTTGAAGGAAGCTGGCGCACCGGGGAAAACATCGCATGGCAGTCCGAACGCGGCGCGCCGGGTATCAGCGACGATGTCGCCCAGTTGCATCAAAACCTGATGAACAGTCCGGGGCACCGCGCCAATATCCTGAACCCGGATTTCAAGTATGTCGGGATCGGGATCGAAACCGGTGACATGCAGGGCTTCGATGCGGTGATGGTTACGCAAAACTTTGCCGCAACCGACGCGGCTGTCATGCTGGACAACGGCAATACAAACGCCCCGCCCGTTCCTCCGACAACACCGGACGAGGTTGCCGAGCCCGAGGAACCAGAAACCGAAACCCCGGATACTGACGTCACCGAGACCGAAGAGCCCGGGACTGAGACCCCAGAAACCGGGGAACCGATACCCGAGACACCGGACACCGATGTCACAGAGACGGAAGAGCCGGACCCAGAAACGCCCGATACCGACGTCACTGAGACCGAAGACCCGGAACCTGAAACCCCCGGCACTGAGGACCCAACACCCGAGACACCGGACACTGACGTCACCGAGACGGAAGAACCGGAACCTGAAGCGCCGGATACTGACGTCACCGAAACCGAGGACCCGCAACCTGAAACGCCCGATACCGAAGTCGTCGATGATAGTGAGCCGGAAGCCTTCTGCTTCGATGTTCAGGCCTTCCTGGATGAAATCGCCAGCTTCCTTGAAAACCTGCAAGCTCAGTTTGACGAGTTTGACTGGCGCGACGACATGAATGGCGGCACTGATGTGGCAGGCAATAATGACGACGTCGATATCATGCCAGCCATAGATACCACTCCGGAGACCGAGGTTGAGCCTGTCGACACCCAAACAGCCGAAGACGATGGCTGCGATGTCTTCATGATCAATATCTTCACCCACGACTGCATGATGGATGCAGCCTGATCACGTGAAATTGTGCGAGGTCGGCCCTGCCGGCCTCGCATGCGTTGCTCAGTAAATCTTTGGGACGTAAAGCTCGTCTGGCAATACCCGCCGCTCGTATTCAGGATTGTACCGCCGGTCAGGCAAATTGACCTTTTCCTGTGGCACGTCTTCGTAGGGGATTCTTGTCAACAGATGCTCGATACAATTCAGACGTTCGCGTTTCTTGTCATTGCCCTCAACGATATACCACGGTGCTTCTGGTATGTTGGTTCGAAACAACATGTCTTCCTTGGCCTTCGTGTACGCCTCCCAGCGAATGCGGGATTCAAGATCCATCGGTGACAGTTTCCACTGTTTCATCGGATCGTGAATACGCATGAGGAACCGCAGTTGTTGCTCTTCATCCGTGATCGAGAACCAGTATTTCAGCAGAATGATCCCTGACCGCACCAGCATCCGTTCAAATTCGGGAACGTCCTGAAAGAACTGTTCGACCTGATCCTCGGACGCAAAGCCCATCACCCGTTCAACCCCCGCCCGGTTGTACCACGAGCGGTCGAACAAGACGATTTCACCCGCGGCAGGCAGATGCGGCACGTAGCGTTGAAAGTACCATTGGCTTTGCTCGCGGCGACTGGGCGCTGGCAGAGCAACCACACGGGCGACACGGGGGTTCAGACGCTGCGTGATCCGTTTGATCACGCCTCCCTTGCCTGCACTGTCACGGCCTTCAAACAGGATACAAACCTTGGCACCAGTGTGCTGAACCCAATCCTGCACCTTGATCAACTCGGCCTGCAACCGCAGCAGGTTTCGGAAATAGACTTTGCGATCCAGCATTTCAGGGTGCTGGTCCCGATAGATTTTGCGGACTTCCATCGACAGCATAGGCTCGCTGAACTCGATCTCGAAATCTTCGTCCAGCGTGTCTTCCAATTCGGCCTCAAGCCAGTTCTTGGTGCCCCCATCGTTTTCGTAAGCCAAGATCAGCTCCTTCTCAGTCTTCGGGTTCGAACCATATCGAGCCTGTGTAACCGCCTGATGTCATCAGATAAATTGAAGCCGATCCGTTGCAGCAGTCTCTATCGGAAATCAGGGTCTGGACGGGTATATGGTCTTTTACCCGAATGTGTACGTCTGGCCCAAAGGATACAAGCACAAGAATTGTCACAAGGCGTCAGTCGCGTGCTTTCAGGTTGCTTGCATTGCCTTGTTTTTGTGCGGCATGACTGGGTCCACAATTTAGACGAGAGCGCCGTGACATTCTTCTTTTCGACATTGCCGGTCACCTGGCCCTGGCTGATCCTGATCACAGCGCAAGTTGCGGCGATGGCGCGACGAACCGGACTTGCGTTTGCCCTGCTGATTCTGTTCGTCAGTGTCGCCTCGGTTACCGGGCTGATGTCACCGACAGCAATGGTGACGGTGGCGCTTGGTCTGATCGTGGCCTTCTTCCTCCCACGCCAGACAGGTCTGCTCGCCATCGCGGGGCATACTCTGTTGATCCTGTGGTGCCTGGCGTTGGGGGCACATCTGCTGCCAGGGTTCAACAATTTGAAACTGCTGGATCAAGTGCAGGCAAGTGCCTCGAGCACAAGTTTCACACTGCATCTGAACTTGGACAAACCCATGGTCTTCTTTGCCGTTCTTCTGGCTTGGCCCGGAATGCTGAACAGCGCAATCCAGACCAGAATAAGACCTTTGCTAACGGGTTTGCTGATTTTACCCGGCCTGTTTTTGCTGGGTCTTTTGGTTGGCGCGGTGCGCCTGGACTTCACGATCCCCTATTGGTGGCTGGAATTTTGCCTGTCCAACCTGTTTCTGACTTGTCTTACGGAAGAGGCGTTCTTTCGCGGCTACTTGCAACCTGCCATTACTTCGCGCCTTGGGGTAACAGGCGGTCTGGTCGCCGCCAGCCTGCTGTTTGGATTGGCGCATATCGGCGGAGGACCCGCGCTTGTGGGCTTTGCATCCCTTCTCGGGCTGGGGTGCGGGTTGGGATACTTTGCAACCGGTCGGCTTTGGGTGCCTGTTGCGATGCATTTCGGGTTCAATCTGACCCACCTGCTGCTGTTCACCTATCCCGGCCCGTTATGACGGTCAGACCGGCAAGGCTGTGGTCTTGAACACAGTACGCAGCGCAAATGAACTTTGCATCTGCGCCACCCCAGGCAAGCGCGACAGGTATTGCCGGTGGATACGCGCGAAATCTTCTGTGTTTTCCGCCACGACCTTAAGAATGTAGTCTGCGGTGCCGGCCATCAGGTGACACTCCAGCACATCCGGTATTCGGGCCACCGCCTTTTCGAAAACATCCAGAACCTCTTCGGCCTGACCTTGTAACGTGATCTCGACAAAGACGGTGGTAGGCACGTTCATTTTCCGCGCATCCAGCAGAGCCACGTAGTTGCGGATATAGCCGTCAACCTCCAACCGTTGAACGCGGCGGTGGCACGCAGACGGAGACAGGTTGACCTGTTCAGACAGTTCCGAATTCGACATCCGGCCATTCTTTTGAAGTGCGGCCAGAATCTTTCGATCAGTCGTGTCCAGGCTCATTCCTGCAATTCCTTTGCGAGTTTTTCGAATAGTACGGGAAATTCTTCCAAAGAAAAGCCCGTTGGCACGTTTTCTTTCACAGAAATTGCGCGGCAAAATGCACATAATTTAAGCAGCTTGTGAACGGAGAGCCCAATGAAAATCGGTTGCCCCAAGGAAATCAAACCTCAGGAATTTCGCGTCGGGATGACGCCCAATGCCGCTCAGGAAGCGGTCGCACGCGGACACCAAGTCCTGATCGAATCCGGTGCAGGCATCGGCGCAGGTTTCGACAACGACGCCTATGTCGCCGCTGGTGCGCAAATTATTGACACCGCGGAAGAGGTGTTTGCCACCGCTGACATGATCGTCAAGGTCAAGGAACCGCAGGCTGTGGAACGCAAGATGCTGCGTGAAGGACAGTTGCTGTTCACCTATCTGCACCTAGCTCCGGACCCGGATCAGACGCATGACCTGCTGGAGTCGGGCTGTACCGCAATCGCCTATGAGACCGTAACGGATGCCAACGGCGGTCTGCCGCTGCTGGCACCTATGTCCGAGGTCGCGGGTCGTCTGGCCCCTCAAGTCGGATCCTGGACCCTGCAGAAGGCCAATGGCGGCCGTGGGGTTCTGATGGGTGGCGTTCCCGGCGTCGGCCCGGCCAAAGTGGTTGTGATTGGCGGCGGTGTCGTCGGGACACACGCGGCAAAGATTGCCGCCGGAATGGGGGCTGATGTCACCGTTCTGGATCGGTCGCTGCCGCGTCTGCGCTACTTGGACGATGTCTTTGGCGGAACTTTCAAGAACCAGTATTCGACAGCAGGTGCGACCGCTGAACTGATCCAGGACGCCGATATGGTCATCGGTGCTGTTCTGATCCCCGGCGCAGCCGCACCAAAACTGGTGTCGCGTGCTCAGCTGTCGACGATGAAACCCGGCGCAGTACTGGTGGATGTCGCCATCGACCAAGGCGGTTGCTTTGAGACGTCAAAAGCCACCACCCATGCCGATCCCATCTACGATGTCGATGGCATCATGCATTACTGCGTTGCCAACATGCCGGGTGCTGTCGCGCGCACTTCGACCATCGCACTGGGCAATGCCACAATGCCGTTCATGTTGTCGTTGGCCGACAAAGGATGGAAACAGGCATGTCAGGACGATCCGCACCTGATGGAAGGTCTGAACGTTCATGCTGGCAAACTGACATACTATGCCGTTGGCAAGGCCCTTGGCATCGATGTTGTTTCGCCAAATGTGGTGGTCAAATCGTAAGTACCTCCACTCCTGAAGTTGCCTGTTGATGGCAATTTTCAAGATGGCGCGGTCGGTATCGAACCGACGGCTTTCACAAAAAAGGGCACCGCGTTTCTGCGCGGTGCCCTTTTCAATACGCGGAAGGGATGAATGCTCGCCCACACAATGAGCGCCAGCTGTCACCCCTGTTTTTGAATTTCGACCGAATGCGGATACGGAATCGAAACACCTTTGGCGTCAAACGCCTCTTTAACCGCCTTCGTAAGCTCGAACTTGACGTCCCAGTAATCGGCTGCGGCACACCATAGCCGCGCAGTCAGATCGACCGAACTGTCACCCAGATTCGTGACCCGAACCCAGGGTTCAGGGTCGCTGTGAATGCGCTGGTCGGCCTTGGCCACATCCATAATGATCTGCATGGCGGTATCTGCGCTGTCCGCATAATCAATTCCAAACACCAGATCGACACGTCGTGTGTCATGGGCTGAATAATTGGTGATGATCGACCCCCATGCCTGACCGTTTGGAACAATGATCTGCACGTTGTCGGGGGTCACAAGCTCGGTCGTGAACAGGCTCAGGTCCATAACGGTTCCTGCCGTGCCACCGATATCCACATACTGTCCCAGCTTGTAGGGCCGGAAAACCACCAACATTACACCGGCCGCAAGATCACTCAGCGTACCCTGCAGTGCCAACCCGACAGCCAGAGAGGCAGCACCCAGAATGGCGACGATACTGGTGGCTTCTATCCCGAAGATCCCCAGAACGGCGACCAGAACTATGGCCAAAATTGCCCACTTGATCACGCTGGCGGCAAAATTCCCAAGAGTCGGGTCGATCTGCGGTGTTTTGTTGATCCGGCGGCGTACAACACCCGCGATCGTTCGGGCGGCGATCCAACCCAGAACAAGAACGATCAGTGCCTTCGCTGCATTCAAGGCAATGGGCAAGTATTGATTGGCCATACCAATCGCCTGCTCAGCCAAGTCGGCGGTTTGTTCCATCTCGAATTTCCTCGTGTTTTCTGTTCGTCAATTCCAATAAAACAGGCTCCGCGATTGGTGCGGAGCCCGATGTCATAACAGAACTACTGGTCTATTTCTTCAAAGCGTCCCGGATTTCCATCAGGATGTCCAGTTCGCTGGGACCTGCGGGCGCCTCTTCAGCCGCTTCTTCCTCTGCTTCGGCAGCGTCTTTGACCTTGTTCACCATTTTTACCAGCATGAAGACGACCCAGGCGATGATCAGGAAATTGATAATAGCCATTATGAAAGCACCATAGGCAAAGACGGATGCGCCTGCTTCACGTGCCGCTTCAAGGCTGGCACCTTCTGCCACTTCACCTGCCAGAACGGCGTAGTTGTTCGTAAAGTCGATACCCCCTGTGAACAATCCAATAAGCGGATTGATCAGATCGCCCACCAACGAGGTAACGATTGCAGTAAATGCGGCACCGATAATGATACCGACCGCCATGTCCATGACATTGCCCTTGGCAATGAAAGTCTTGAATTCTTCCAGCATAGCATCCCTCTTGTTTTTTTAGACCACGCCTCTGTTCACGCATGAGCGCATAGGAATTGTGCGTTAAACGCATGAAGAAGGGTATGTTTTTTAGGGGAAAGCCACCCTATTTTTCCCCAAACGGCATTACTCAGGGGGTTTCATGTCTCAACTTGCACCTTTTTTCGTAACCGACAGATGGCCTGCGAAGAATCCCAGCATCCTTCAACTCTACTCCTATCCAACACCAAACGGCGTTAAAGCCTCGATCATGCTTGAGGAAACCGGCCTGCCCTATGAGGCGCATCTGGTGACACTGGCAGATGCTGATGTTAAAAGCTCCGAGTTCCTGTCGCTGAACCCGAACAACAAGATCCCGGCGATAATCGACCCCGACGGCCCGGATGGTGTGCCGCTGGCCCTGTTCGAAAGCGGTGCCATCCTTCTGTATCTGGCCGAAAAAACAGGTAAGTTCCTGGGTCAAAGCGCAGCGGACAAGCACCGGATCACCCAATGGCTGATGTTTCAGATGGGCGGCATCGGGCCAATGTTTGGCCAGCTCGGGTTTTTCTACAAGTTCGCTGGCAGCGAGATAGAAGATCCGCGCCCGCGCGAGCGTTACATCAACGAAGCCAAGCGCCTGCTGAACGTAGTGAACACGCAACTGGAAGGACAGGACTGGATCGCGGGCGAATATTCCATCGCGGATATCGCGCTTGCTCCGTGGCTGAATGCGCTGGATTTCTATGGCGCGAAGGATGTGGTTGATTGGAACGGCTATTCCAATGTCGTCGCTTATGTCGATCGCTTCTTCCAACGCCCAGCGGTTCAGCGCGGCAAAGCCATACCGGCACGAAACTGATAACAGTTAAATGAATTGGAGCGCCAAACCGGCGCCCCTTTCATCGATCAGCCGGGCAGAGCACCTGTCAGCACGTAACGCAGAATTTCGACCACCTGAGCAGGTTCTTCCGCAACGGCCAGTGCGGCGGCATCAACTTCTTTCAACGCGTGCTGATGATCCGGGCCGTGCAGAACGATGATAGACTTGCCCAGTGCTGCAGCATAACCCGCGTCAAAGGCGGCGTTCCACTGTTTGTACTTGTCACCAAACCTGACGACGACAACATCCGCATCCGCAATCCCCTTGCGGGTCCGGATCGCATTCACCATCGCACCCTTGTGGTCGTGCCAATACTTGTTCGGCTCGGCCCCCAGAATGGCCACACCACAATCATCACTGGCCGCGTGATCGGTCACAGGGCCGTTGAAGGTCACGTCCAACCCTTGCGCCCCATCGATGATCTGTTCACGCCAGTCGGTGTGGATTTCTCCGGAAAGATATACGTTCAGGCCCATGGCAAACTCCGCTGTTGTTCCCGACCAATTTAAGGGTCCCACACCCAAAGCCCAACGCGGATTCCGGTAAAACCTTACATTTTACGAGCCACTAGGAATCGGCGGGCGTCACGTAAGGGGAAACTGTCGCTCTCGATGATGCTGAACCCGGCGCGTTCAAGGGCCGCATCAAGATCCGCCTCAGACAGGAATCGCACAAACGGAGCCTTACCAAAGAACTGCATGATCGGCAGCGCGAGACGAACAGCGTAATACTTCAGGCTCGCCCCGCTGGACGGCCGGCAAAAGGTTTTCGAAATAAACAGTCCGCCGGGTCTAAGGACCGAGTGTACTCGGCTCAATGTCAGATCCAGATCTTCGACCAGATGCAAAAGGTTGAATGCCAGCGCCGCATCAAATGAACCCTGAGGCGGTTGATTTGCATCAGCCTCGGCAAAGGTGACGTTTTCGATGCTTTGCGAAGCGGCGTTTCGACGTCCAACGGCCAACATACCGGGGGACACATCGGTTGCAGTGATAGATCCTACATATCCGGACAGCTTCAGAGCAGTCATGCCTGTGCCGCACCCAAGTTCCAGAACATCATCGGTTTTCTTCAGGTAAGACGCTGTCCGTTCCAGCGTATGCTCGTACGAAGCCATGTCTTTTATGGGCGAGCGGGCATATTTCTCGGCCACTCCATCCCAAAATTTCGCAGTGGTGGTCATTGAGGGGTCTCCTTTCGGCCAGAATTTATTCATGCGCAGACCGAATATAAATTGCTGAAATTTGCAGGTTTACTATACATTTTTGTATGAACGATTTTGGCGATTTTGATTGGAACCACATCCGGGCCTTTCTGGCGACGGCTGAAACCGGGTCATTTTCCGCAGCGGCACGGCAGCTACGGCAAACCCAGCCTACGCTTAGTCGCCAGATAGCAGCGCTTGAACAGGACTTGGGCGTGATGCTGTTTGAACGGGTTGGCAGAACTCTTGAGATCACTCAGGCTGGATTAGAGCTGCTGGATCATACTCGCAAAATGGGGGACGCCGCCAACCGCATCGCGCTGACGGCATCCGGACAGGCACAATCCATTGAAGGCCGGGTTCGCATCACTGCCAGTGACGTGATGTCGGCCTATGTCTTGCCCGACCTGCTGCGCGAAATCCGGACGCAAGCCCCGCGCCTGCGGATTGACGTGATTGCCTCAAACGATATTCAGGATCTTATGCGGCGCGAGGCAGATATCGCGATCCGCCATGTCCGTCCTG
>NZ_JBXWSG010000004.1:0-84803 GCF_059613305.1 Ruegeria sp. BHSB056
TATCAGCGCTCGGGCTTCGGCAAGGCGCTTGTGGTGGGTCGGCCAGACGATGTTAAGACCAAACTGGAAGCCACGGGCCTGGGCGACGCTGTGCGTGAAATCGAGGTCGTGAATGCGGCCAATACCACGCATCTCGAAACCTATTCGAGCTTCCTGTATCAGCGCCTGCAGCGTAAGGGGTTTGACCGCAAAGACATTCACCGTTTGGCTGCACGGGACCGCCATGTGTTTTCCTCGCTGATGCTGGCCCATGGGCATGGTGATGGTCTGGTCACTGGCGCCACCCGCAAGTCCGCGCATGTGCTCGACCGGATCAACCATGTGTTTGATGCCGATGCCGCCAACGGTGCTGCCGGTGTGACAGCTTTGCTGCATAAAGGCCGGATTGTCCTGATTGGCGACACTTTGGTACATGAATGGCCCGACGAAAACGATCTGGCGAATATTGCCGAGCGTTCGGCCGCAGTTGCCCGGCATATGGGGCTGGAGCCGCGCGTGGCTTTTGTCAGCTTCTCAACCTTTGGCTATCCGGTGTCAGAACGTGCTGAAAAGATGCACCGTGCCCCGGCTGTTCTGGATCGGCGCGGCGTTGACTTTGAATACGAGGGTGAAATGACGGTGGACGTCGCCCTGAACATCGAACAGCAAGCGGCCTATCCGTTCTCGCGCCTGACCGGTCCGGCGAATATCCTGATCGTTCCGGCCCGGCATTCGGCATCAATCTCGACCAAGCTGATGCAGGAAATGGGCGGAGCGACCGTGATCGGCCCGATCCTGTCAGGCATCGACAAGCCGATCCAGATCTGCTCGACCGTCTCGACTGCGAACGATATTCTGAACATGGCCATTCTGGCCTCTTGCGACATCGGATAAATCATGACGATCTGGAATCTCGGCTCGATCAACGCGGATATGGTCTATGACCTGCCGCATTTGCCTGCGCCGGGGGAAACTCTGGCCGCCCGCGGGCTGGATCGGTTCCTGGGCGGCAAGGGGGCCAACATGTCGGTGGCCGCTGCGCGTGCGGGATCGCGCGTCAGCCACATTGGTGCCGTGGGGCCCGATGGGCGCTGGGCCAAGGATCGACTGACAGAATATGGTGTGGATACGCGCCATATTTCTGAGGTGGATGTTCCCACAGGCCACGCCATCATTGCGGTGGATGCCGAGGGTGAGAACCTGATTATTCTGTATCCCGGGGCCAATCACGCATTGGAAGCCGCCCATCTGGGGCAGGCGCTGGCCTCGGCAAACACCGGTGATCTGCTGATCTTGCAGAATGAAACCAATGCCCAGGTCGAAGCGGCGCAGCTGGGGCGCAAGCTTGGCTTGACCGTCTGTTATGCCGCAGCCCCGTTTCAGGCACAGGCTGTGCAGGGCGTTCTGCCCTATCTGGATTTTCTGATCCTGAATGAGGTGGAGGCCGAGCAACTGCGTCAGGAAACCGGTCTGAGCATCGCTGATCTGCCCGTTCGGCATGTCATCGTTACCCTCGGCTCAAAAGGCGCGAGGTACTTGCAGCAGGGCAACGATCCGGTCGAGTTTCCCGCGCATAAGGTACGGGCGGTGGATACCACAGGGGCAGGCGACACCTTCACCGGCTACGTGCTGGCAGGCATGGATCGCGGAATGCCAATGGAACAGGCCATATTGCAGGCAAACCGCGCCGCAGCCCTGATGGTCATGCGGCACGGAACGGCGGATGTCATTCCCGATCTGAAAGAAGTGCGTGACGCATCCTTTGACTAGGACCCTGCAAATGGCGCATCACCGCCCCAAAGCTGCTTGACGCGCGCGTCACGACCACAGGCTTTGCGATACGCTTTGTAGGCGTTGTGCTGGCGCTTTGGTCCAAAACGGGTAAGGACCAGTTTGTTGCCTTTGTAATAATCCTGATGATACGCCTCGGCGGGGTAAAAGGGTCCTGCGCTTAGAACCGGGGTGACAATGGTCTGCCCCAGCGCTTGCTGCGCGTCTGCTTTGGCTTGCTCTGCCAACACCTTTTCGCCTTTGTTAGAGACAAATATCGCAGTTCGATAGCTTTCGCCCCGGTCGCAGAACTGGCCACCTGCGTCTGTCGGGTCAACCGAGCGGAAAAACATGCTCAGCAACGATGCGCGAGAGACCCGCGCCGGATCGAACGTGATCTGAACCGCCTCGTAATGGCCGGTTCCCCCTTTTGAAACCTGATCATATGTCGGGTCCGCAGATGTGCCGCCGGTGTACCCCGACACCGCCCCGATTACGCCGGGCACGGATTCGAAATCGGATTCCACGCACCAGAAACACCCGCCAGCCACCGTCAGCGTTTCGGTTCCCGCGGCCGGGGCAGGCAGTGCGCGCAACAGTGCGGCCAATGCAATCAGTGTAAACAGAAGGGTTGGTCTGACGGTTTCAAAATAAGCAGTCCGCATCATGTCAGGTCTCCTTTTAAGATGAGATTGACGCGGGTTCGACCCCCTTGCAATTGCCTGTCATGCAATGTCACGCGCTGGTGAGACGAGTTTATCGTCTGCGATCACGTGTAGACGGCCCACTTGAAGGGCGGGTGAAACCTCCGCTCATTTGCGACGGATCCTGCGCGACAGGTATCCCAATGCGGACCCGCGGCACACCACTGGTGGAACCGCCAGTCTGGCTGGCCTCGGACCAAAAGCCAGCTTTACGGCAAATTCAGCCCAGCAGTTGCCCCAGCTTCATCGCAACACCCATATTGCCCGAGATCTTGAGCTTGCCCAAAGCAACGCCGGTCATCGGGTTCAGCTTTCCGGTCAACAGCTTGGTCAGGTTCTCCTGCGAAATACGGATTGTGCAATCCGTGTCCCGATCCTGCGTCGTTGCCTGGTTTTCTGCCAGAACAATCACACCATCCGCGCCGCAATCGAATTTGAGCGAGCCATCAAAGCTTTTGCCGCTCAGCCCTTTTTGAATTCCATCGGCGATGTCCTGAAGCATTCGGGGTCCTTTCACGGTTTCCGAATGCGTAATGCGTCAGGTGTCGAACAGGCAAGGCTGACCCAACTGGAACTTCTGATCACGATGCGCCGAGGATCTGAACCGTCCGGTCACAAGGCTTGCCGCCATAAAAGGCATCCAGAACAGCACGAAACTCGGGCGGAGCATCTGCCACAGACGAAAACAATGTCATCGAAGATCGCAGCTTTTTCGCGTCAATTCCGCCCAGAATGTCGCGGGCATCGCGCCCTGTGTGCAGCAACATCAACGAGGCCGTCTGCCTAAGCCGGTCGCGCAGTTCCGGGTGGCTCAGATAGCGTGTCGCCTCCTCCAGATCTTCAATGCCGTAAAGCTGCGCCATATGGGACTGGCCCAGCTCGGCCAGTTGCGGAAACACGAACCACATCCAGTGGCTGGTTTTCTGCCCCTGTTCAAGTTCGCGCAGGACATCGGCCCAAACCGTGTCCTGCGCCTCGATGAACATATCGAGCTCGTCGTCAGTATCGTCGTCGTCGATCACTTGGACAGGCGCTTGTTGCGCGCAGCCAGCAGTTTCAGACGCAGCGCATTCAGCTGGATAAAGCCTGCCGCATCTTTCTGATCGTACGCACCTGCATCCTCTTCGAAGGTCACATGTGCCTCAGAGTACAGCGAATGATCCGACCAGCGGCCCACGGTCGAGGCCAGACCTTTGTACAGTTTCACACGAACGGTGCCGGTGACATGCTCTTGCGATCTGTCGATGGCGGCTTGCAGCATCTCGCGCTCGGGGCTGTACCAGAAACCGTTATAGATGAGTTCCGCATATTGTGGCATCAGCTGGTCTTTCAGGTGCATCGCGCCGCGGTCCATGGTGATGGATTCAATGCCACGATGCGCTTCCAGCAGGATGGTGCCACCGGGTGTCTCATAGATACCGCGCGACTTCATGCCCACGAACCGGCCTTCGACCAGGTCCAGACGGCCAATACCGTGCTTGCCGCCATATTCGTTCAGCTTGGTCAGGATCGTGGCCGGGCTCATCGCCTCACCATTGATGCTGACCGCGTCGCCTTTTTCAAAGCCGATCTCGATGAACTCAGGCTCATTCGGGGCGTCCTCGGGGTGGACGGTGCGCTGATAGACATAGTCGGGCGCCATATCGGCGGGGTCTTCCAGAACCTTGCCCTCGGACGAGGTATGCAGCAGGTTGGCATCAACCGAGAACGGCGCCTCACCACGCTTGTCCTTGGCAATCGGAATCTGGTTCTGCTCGGCGAATTCAAGCAGCTTGGTACGGCTGGTCAAATCCCACTCGCGCCAGGGGGCGATCACCTTGATATCGGGGTTCAGCGCATAGGCCGCCAGTTCGAACCGCACCTGATCGTTGCCCTTGCCGGTCGCGCCGTGGGCGACGGCATCGGCACCGGTTTCCTCGGCGATTTCAATCAAGCGTTTCGAGATCAGTGGCCGCGCGATAGACGTGCCCAGCAGGTACAGACCTTCGTACTGCGCGTTGGCGCGGAACATCGGGAAGACGAAATCGCGGACAAATTCCTCGCGGATGTCTTCGATATAGATATTTTCGGGCTTAATCCCCAGCAGCTCGGCCTTTTGGCGCGCAGGCTCCAGCTCTTCGCCCTGACCCAGATCGGCAGTGAAGGTCACGACCTCACAACCATACTCGGTCTGCAGCCATTTCAGAATGATCGAGGTATCAAGGCCACCGGAATAGGCCAGAACAACTTTCTTGGGCGCGGACATCTGACTTCCCCTTATGCGTAAGACGATTGGCCCCTAGCGGGTTTTACACGCGGGGGCAAGTTGTGAGGATTGACGCAGGGCAGGAATTAAGGTGAAACCGGCGCAAAGAAAACAATGATTGGTTGAGGGGGCAGTTTCAGGATGTTGGGTTGGCAGATTTTTGTGCATTCGGTGCGGATGGTTTTTCAGAACTGGCGCCAAGCCCTTCGGATTGGGTTAATACCTTCCACACTGATTGCAGTGCTCACATACATCTTTCATGGTTCGCAAGCGACTGGTTCTACAAATCAGTCTTGGTTCGCGTGGTTTGAATCGATGAGTAGTGCTGCGCAAGCCGGGTTTGCCCTAGTCGTTGTAGGAAATCTTTTTGTTATTCTCTGGGTTTTTGTGGTTTGGCATAGATTTGTGCTGCTGGAAGAGTATCCATATGGTTGGATTCCGCCTTTGCACGCCATGTATTTAGGTCAATATCTGAAACAGGGCGTAAAAGTTTTAGCCGTTGCTTTTGTCGTGTCTTTTTTGATCAGTTTCGTTTGCCTGCTGGTATTGGTTTTCTTGACGAGCGCATCTTTACTTCCGCGCGGATTTTTGAACCTACCGCCGCTTGTTTCGTTCTTTATTTCCTTTTTCGTTGTCTTTCGCTTGGGGATAACCTTTCCGGCAACCGCCATTGGTCAGACTATGAGTATAAAGAACGCATACTATTTTACCAAAGGTAAAGCCGGGTCATTGCTTTTTCTTGCTATTGTACAATTGACTGGCATTTTTCTTACTGAAGTTATCATCGGTGTGGTCGCAAGTGTTCTTCCGATGCTTTCTTTGGCCGCTGATGTAGTATTTCATCTGTTTTTTTCGCTTGTGCATGTAAGTGTATGGACCACGATGTACGGCGTCTTTATCGAAAAACGCCAACTCTCCTAACCGACGTACACATATGTATTCCTTGCCCTTATCACGCTGATGGGGCAGGGAAGCGGGCATGACCGACTTCATGACCCGCGCCCGCGCCGCCGAAAAGGCGATGCGCTCTGTCTTCCCGGCAACTCCGTTGCAGCGCAATGCCCACCTGTCCGACCGTTATGGGGCGGATATCTGGCTCAAGCGCGAAGACCTCAGCCCGGTGCGCTCCTACAAGATTCGCGGTGCGTTCAACGCAATGCGCAAGCAAAAGGGGCAAGACCTGTTCGTCTGTGCCAGCGCGGGCAATCACGCGCAGGGCGTGGCCTATATGTGCCAGCATATGGGGGTCAAAGGCGTAATCTTCATGCCGGTCACGACGCCTCAGCAGAAGATCCAGAAAACGCGGATCTTTGGCGGGGATAACGTCGAGATTCATTTGATCGGTGACTATTTCGATGACACGCTCGCTGCCGCTCAGGCGTGGTGTGTACAGCAGGGCGGGTATTTCCTGTCGCCTTTTGACGATGCTGATGTGATCGAAGGGCAAGCCTCGCTGGCGGTTGAAATCGAAAGGCAGATGGGCGGTGCGCCCGATCACGTTGTGCTTCCCGTGGGTGGCGGCGGCATGTCCGCCGGCGTGGCCACATGGTTCGGGGACCGCACCCATTGCCTGTTCGTCGAGCCGGCCGGAGGGGCCTGTCTGCGCGCAGCTCTGGCCGCGGGGCATCCTGTTTCGCTGGACCATGTGGATACCTTTGTCGATGGCGCGGCAGTCGGGCGGATCGGTGAAAAGCCGTTCGAGTTGTTGAAATCACGTCACCTGTCGGACGTTCTGGTCCTGTCCGAGGACCGTATCTGCACCACCATGATCGAGATGCTGAATGTCGAAGGCATCGTGCTGGAACCTGCGGGGGCGCTGGCGATCGAGGCAGTCGGCGATATCCAAAGCTTTGTTCGTGGAAAGACCGTGGTCTGCCTGACATCCGGCGGCAATTTCGATTTCGAACGCCTGCCCGAGGTCAAGGAACGTGCGCAGCGGTATTCCGGTGTGAAAAAGTACTTCATCCTGCGCCTGCCGCAGCGACCCGGCGCCCTGAAGGAATTCCTGAATATTCTCGGCCCCGAGGATGATATCGCGCGGTTCGAATACATGAAGAAATCGGCGCGCAATTTCGGCTCGGTTCTGATCGGGATCGAAACCCGCAAGCCCGAAAACTTCATGCGCCTGTTTGCCCATCTGGACGACGCCGGGTTCACCTATACCGACATCACCGAGGACGAGACGCTGGCACAGTTCGTGATCTAGTTCAGGTTCTCATTCAGCTCGGCTTCAAACATGGTTTTCGAGCTGTCGAAAGCGGCCAAAAGCGTTGGCAGATCAACCTCGGCCCCTTGCCCTGCTGCGGCCTGCCGTTCCCCATCCTGGCAGAGTTTCGAGAATTGATCGAACCCCAGGCTCAATGCGCTGCCTTTCAGGAAATGCAGGTTCTGCTCCAGCTCGGCCCGGTTGGTGTCGCGGCGCAGGCGGGTGATCACGTCCTGCACTTCTTCCAGAAATATCTCGACCACCTCGTCGAATTCTTCGGGGCCGACTTCATCCCGCAACTGCCTGACTCTGGCCCAGTGGATCATGATATTCACCAGCTAATGAATGGTCATGGTTCTGAATAGACGCGCCCGGTAAAAAGCAGGTTAACGGGGCCACTCTTCGGCAATTGCCGCTCTTCACCGGATGTTAAATCTGTCGGCGATAGGGTCGTCAAATGTGACGAAACTCATCAGAGCAGAGGGTAAATGGTGCCGGGGGCGAGTCTTGAGGAAACCAGACCTGATCTGGATTTCGGCGCGATCCGCACGGTGCTGGTCGTGGATGACAGCCGCCTGCAACGGCGCATTCTGGTGGCCTCGCTCAGGAAATGGGGGTTCGAGGTGATCGAGGCCGATACAGGCCATGCCGCTTTGGCGCTTTGCGTCGATAATCCGCCCGATCTTGTGCTGAGCGACTGGGTCATGCCGGGGATGAGCGGGCTTGAATTCTGCTGTGCCTTTCGGGCTTTGGAAACGGATCAATACAGCTATTTCATCCTTCTGACATCCAAAAGCGAAAAGCAGGAGGTCGCGCGCGGCCTGGATGCCGGGGCCGACGATTTTCTGATCAAACCGCTTGAGGCGGACGAATTGCGCGCCCGGATTTCAGCTGGTGCGCGCATTCTGGACATGCAGCGCGAGCTCTCACAGAAGAACCGCCTGATCGAATCCGCACTCGAGGAACTCAGGCTGGCGCATGACGCGATCGACAAGGACCTGATGCAGGCGCGGAAAATTCAGGAATCGCTGGTTCCCGAACTGACCCGGACATTCGGCAAATCGCGGGTCAGTCTGTTGCTGAAACCTTGTGGTCATATCGGCGGTGATCTGGTGGGGATGTTCTCGCCCGGGGTGAACCGGCTTGGGTTCTACAGCATCGACGTATCCGGGCATGGCATCACCTCGGCCATGATGACGGCGCGATTGGGGGGGTATCTGTCCAGCAAGCATTTCGATCAGAACGTCGCAATGGAGCGGAGGTTCGACAAGTTTTACGCACTTCTGCCACCGAAACATGTGGCTGAAACGCTCAATTCCCGGCTGATGGCCGATGAAGGTATCGAAGAGTATTTTACGATGATCTACGCCATCGTCGACCTACGCAACGGGCATCTGAAAATGGTGCAGGCCGGGCATCCGCACCCCCTGCTGCTGCGGCAGGGTGGCCGCGCCGAGTTTCTTGGTGACGGAGGCTTGCCCATAGGATTGATCGAAGATGCGCGCTTTCAACAAATCGAGACGCAGATGCAGCCCGGCGACAAGCTGCTGTTGTACTCGGACGGGTTTACCGAATGCCAACTGGCTGGCGGCGGTTTGCTGGAAGAAGAAGGTTTGGGTCACATGGCACAACAGAGCATGTCGGAAAGGGGCGGGTCAGAGTTTCTGGACGATATGTTCTGGCGTTTGACGCAAGTGATGTCACCCAAAGACGGTATCGGGGATGATGTCTCGGCCGTCTTTTTTGAATATAACGGACCTTAAAGCGAGCCGAGGTGTATTTCGGCAAAGTGCCGGTCACCGCCATTTCCCAGTAAACTGACGGCGTCGGCGGTTTCCATCCACAGCGCTTCGTGAAACGCCTCGGTCGGCGGACCTATGCGTCGCACGGGGCGGGCGCGATAGATCAGGCAGACCTTCTCGGCCCACAGGTCATATTCCGGCATATAGGTGAAGCGCCGAAAGGCACCAATCCGCCGGGGCGCCGCAATAAGCCACCCGGTTTCTTCAAAGACTTCGCGATGCAGGGCGGTAACGGGTGATTCGCCCGGATCAATACCCCCACCGGGCAATTGCAGGTCGGGTCCGGGTTCTGTCTGGCAGGTCAGCAAAAGGTGACTTCTGCGGGGCAAAAGTGCGTACACACCGACCCGTCGCGTGTATTTCCGCCCCGGCTCTGGGGTTTCACCGAACCGCCTGATCATGTATGGCCCCTTACAACCTAATCTGTTCGACCTATATGGTGCCGGTATGCCAACCTGTGGCGCGTAAGGAAACCCCATGTCTCTTGGAACGAAAATCGCGTGGGACGATACCGTCCTGCCCTTTCAACTCGATGTATCGGATATGCGTGGCCGTGTGGCTCGTCTGGATGGTGTGCTGGATGGCATCCTCAAGCAGCATGACTACCCCGAACAGGTCGAGGCGCTGGTGGCCGAGATGGCCCTGCTGACCGCATTGATCGGGCAGACGGTTGCGCTGCGCTGGAAACTGTCGTTGCAGGTGCAATCCAAGGGGCCTGTGCGCATGATTGCGACCGACTATTACGCACCCAAGGCCGAAGGCCAGCCGGCGCAGATCCGGGCCTATGCCAGCTTTGACCGTGACCGGCTGACAGATGCGACACCCTTCGATCAGGTGGGCGAGGGCTATTTTGCCATCATGATAGATCAGGGCGAAGGCACACAGCCATATCAGGGCATCACGCCGCTGACCGGGGCCTCTCTCAGCGCCTGCGCCGAGGCCTATTTTGCACAGTCTGAGCAGCTGCCAACCCGGTTCTCGCTGAGCTTTGGCAAATCGACCGAGCCCGGCGTGGATGAACACTGGCGTGCCGGCGGCATCATGTTGCAGCATATGCCTAAAGCCTCGCCATTTGCCGCCTCGGGTGAAGGCAGTGGCGAGATTCTGACTGCCAGCGATCTGGTCGACGGTGAAGAGGGCGAGAACTGGGGTCGGGTCAATATCCTGCTGGACACGGTCGAGGATCTTGAGCTGATTGGTCCCTCGATTGCGCCGACTGATTTGCTGGTCCGGCTGTTCCACGAAGAACAACCACGGGTCTATGATGCGCAGTCCGTGCAGTTTGGTTGCACCTGCTCCGAAGACCGGGTGCGGCAGAGCTTGTCGATCTATTCGGCAAAGGACCTCGAAAAGATGACGACGCCCGAAGGTCAGGTCACCGCAGATTGCCAGTTCTGCGGCGCACATTATGTGCTTGATCCGTCAACGGTTGGCTTTGAAGCCGAAGACCGCAAGGGTGCTTGACCCGATTGAACAGATCCGGGCGGCGCTGCGCCGTCCCGGTCACGGGTCCAGCGACTTTGACCTGAACCCGGAAACCGCCCTGCCGCCCGGGCGTCGCCTGCGCCCGGCGGGGGTTCTTGTCGCAATCTCGCTTGCAGATGACACCCCTCGGGTGATCCTGACGAAACGGTCCTCGGCCCTCAAACACCATCCGGGTCAGATCGCGTTTCCAGGCGGCAAACAGGATGAAGGGGATGCGGATGTCACGGCAACGGCCCTGCGCGAAGCACAGGAAGAGATCGGCCTGCCCGCGGACCTTCCCGAAATCCTTGGTTACCTGCCAACGCATGAAACAGTCACCTCTTTCACGGTCACACCCGTGGTGGCCGTTCTTCGAAAGGGATTTCAACCTGTTCCGGAACCCGGCGAAGTCGACGAAGTCTTTTCGACCCCCCTTGCGCATCTTTTGAATCCCAAGAATTATCTGGTTGAATCGCGCCTCTGGCGCGGCCAAAAACGCAGATATTACACAGTTCCGTACGGCCCTTATTACATATGGGGCGCGACGGCCCGCATATTGCGCGGGCTTGCAGCACGGGTGAATGAATGATGCAGATTGAGGAACTTTGGGTCAGCGAACCGGCGACCCAAAAGGTATGCGCCGCCCTGACCTCATCCGGGGCGCAGGCGCTTTTTGTGGGCGGATGCGTGCGCAATGCGCTGCTGGGCGCGCCGGTGTCGGATATCGACATTGCCACTGACGCCCGGCCTGAACAGGTTGTCGATATGGCGCAGGCTGCGGGCCTCAAGGCCATCCCTACCGGTATCGACCATGGCACGATTACAGTGGTCAGCGCCGGTATCCCGCACGAGATCACCACTTTCCGGCGTGACGTCGAAACTGACGGACGCCGCGCCGTTATCGCCTTTTCCGATCACGTCGAAGAAGATGCCGCGCGGCGCGACTTTACCATGAATGCGCTTTATGCGCTGCCAGATGGCACCGTGTTAGACCCGCTTGGCGGGCTTCCCGACCTTCAGGCCCGGCGCGTGCGGTTCATCGGCGAGGCCGAGGACCGCATTCGCGAAGACTATCTGCGGTCACTGCGCTATTTCCGGTTTCACGCATGGTATGGCGACCCGGATGCCGGTTTCGACCCGGACGCGCTGGCTGCCATTGGAGCCAATTTGGAAGGGCTGGCCTTGTTGTCGCGGGAACGCGTCGGGGCGGAACTGCTGAAACTGCTGGGCGCGCCTGATCCGGCCCCGGCCATTGCGACGATGCGCAGCACAGGCGTATTGGCGCAATTGCTGCCAGGCGCGGATGACCGGTCACTGGCACCTCTGGTCGCTTTGGAACATGCGGCAGGTGCCGAGTCGAACCCCCTGCGCCGTCTGGCGGCCATCGCGACGCCCGATGACGCCGCAACCCTGCGCTTGAGCCGTTCGCAACTGCAACGCCTGACCGGAATGCGGACCGAAGCGCAGTCAACCACCAGCGTGGCTGAACTGGGCTATCGGTATGGTGACGAAGGCGGGTTGAACAAAACCCTTTTGCGGTGCGCGTTTTTCGAACAGCCCTGGTCCGAAAGCTTCAGACAGGACCTGCACGCAGGCGCAGCCGCGCGTTTCCCGATACAAGCCAAAGACCTGATCCCCGGGTTTACCGGCCCGGCGCTGGGCCAAAAGCTGGCCGAGCTTGAAAGCCGGTGGATCGCGTCGGGTTTTGCGCTGTCGCGCGAGGACTTGCTTGCAAGTTAATGTTTAGTCTCAAAAGGGGATGACAACTTTGGTCCATTGTGGTTAGGTGCGCCCGTCACATGGATGGAGGAATGCGAATGTATTACGGGATCTGGTTCGGCTAAAGCCGGGACACTTGCCCCGTAAAGGGTGGTGTTCAGGCGCCATCTGTCTTCGCACGTCTTTATCTCTGCTCAATCGGAGCACACTCCATGTTTCGCTATTTCGAAAACCTTGTTGACCCTTTTGTCGCCTATCATGAGGCTGACGCGCCGCCGACCCGGCTGTGGCCGTTTCTGCTGGACTATTCGCGCCCGTTCTATCGGGTGTTTGTCTGGGCTGCGCTGATTTCCATTTTCGTCGCCGGTGTCGAGATTGGGTTGATCTATTATATGGGTCGTGTCGTTGACCTGTTGGGCGGCACACCAACCGAGGTGTGGCAGAACCACGGGACCGAGCTGCTGTTGATCGCGGCCTTTGTCCTGTTTCTGCGCCCTTTGTTGCATCTGGTCGACGTACTGATCCTGAACAACACGATTCTGCCGAACTTTGGCACTCTGATCCGCTGGCGCGCCCATAAGCACGTTCTGCGTCAGTCGGTTGGCTGGTTCGAGAATGATTTTGCCGGGCGGATTGCCAACCGGATCATGCAGACACCGCCCGCGGCCGGTGAGGTGATCTTTCAGGTCTTTGACGCGATTTCCTTTTCACTGGCCTACCTGATCGGGGCGGCAATCCTGCTTTATGCGGCGGATGCGCGCCTGCTGATCCCGCTGCTGATCTGGTTTGCGTTCTACGCGATGCTGGTGCGCTGGACTGTTCACCGTGTCGGGCCGGCGTCCAAGGCGGCATCCGATGCGCGGTCAACCGTTACGGGCCGCGTCGTGGACAGCTATACAAACATTCATTCCGTCAAGATGTTCGCGCACGGCCCGCAAGAGCTGGACTATGCCCGCGAAGCGATCGAGGAAACCCGCCGGACATTCCAGATCGAGATGCGGATTTTCACCATCATGGATGCGGTTCTGGTCACCCTGAACGGGGTGCTGATCGTGGGTGTCGTGGGCTGGGCAATTGCCTTGTGGATGCAGGGTTCCGCTTCGGTTGGTGTCGTCGCGGCAGCAACCGCACTGACCCTGCGCCTGAACGCCATGACCGGATGGATCATGTGGGCGCTGACCAGCTTTTTCCGCCAGCTTGGTATCGTGGCCGAGGGGATGGAGACCATTGCCCAGCCCATCGACCTGCTTGACGCGCGCGAAGCCAAACCCCTGCGGTTGACCAGGGGTGAGATCCGGATTCGCGATCTCTCGCACCATTACGGGCGCGAGGCCGGTGGGCTTGACCACATCAACCTGACCATTCAGCCCGGCGAAAAGGTCGGTCTCATTGGGCGGTCGGGTGCCGGGAAATCGACCCTGGTAAAGCTGCTTTTGCGGTTTTACGACGTCGAACGCGGTGCCATTCTGATTGATAATCAGAACATTGCGGGTGTCACACAGGACAGCCTGCGCAGCCATATCGGCATGGTCCAGCAAGACAGTGCGCTGCTGCACCGGTCTGTGCGTGACAACATCCTTTACGGTCGCCCGGATGCGACCGAGGCGCAGATGATTGCCGCAGCCAAACAGGCCGAAGCGCACGCGTTCATCCTTGACCTGCAAGACCCGCAGGGGCGCACCGGGTATGACGCGCATGTGGGTGAGCGGGGCGTAAAGTTGTCCGGTGGTCAGCGGCAGCGGGTAACGCTGGCCCGCGTAATCCTGAAGGACGCACCAATCCTTTTGCTGGACGAGGCGACATCGGCGCTGGATTCCGAGGTCGAAGCGTCAATTCAGGAAACGCTCTACGGAATGATGCAGGGCAAGACCGTGATTGCCATCGCGCACCGGCTCAGCACCATTGCGCAGATGGACCGCATTCTGGTGATGGATGGTGGCCGCATCGTCGAAGAGGGCGCGCATTCTGATCTTCTGGCACAGGGTGGCCTTTACGCGCAGTTCTGGGCGCGGCAATCTGGCGGCTTCATGAACCCGGAGGCCGCTGAATGAAGATTGCCGATCTCATCTATCCGTTCAGGACCACTGAAACGCCCCCGCCGCAGACATTGGGGGCGTTCATTCGCTGGAGCCTTTCGGGCGCCTGGCCCATGCTGTTTGTCGCTGCGTTCTTTTCGGCGCTGGCTGGCGCGATGGAGGCTGGAACAGCGTGGATTCTGGGGCGTGTGATCGATGTGGCAACATCCAGCGGGCCCGAGCACTTCATGACCGCCGGGAATATGTGGATGATCTTTGGGGCGGTGGTGTTTTTCATGTTGCTGCGCCCGATCCTGTTTGGGCTGTCTTCGATTTCCAACAACTATATCGTGATGCCCAACATCACGCCTTTGGTGCTGGCCAAGCTGAACCGCTGGACGCTGGGCCAGTCTGTCACTTATTTCGACGATGATTTCGCCGGGCGCATTGCTCAGAAACAGATGCAGACGTCGAACGCCATGGCCTCGGTCGTGTCCGAAACGATCAGTGCGATAGTGTTTGCATTGGCGTCGCTGGTGGGATCTTTGCTTTTGTTAGGGTCTATTCATCCTTTGGTGATGCTGCCTTTTGCGGCCTGGCTGGTGGTCTATTTCCTGCTTGTGCGCTGGTACCTGCCGCGTATTCGTATGCGCTCGGCCGCACGTGCGGGCGCGCGGGCGATGGTTTCCGGGCAGGTGGTCGACACGATCACCAACATCAAAACCGTCAAGCTATTTGCACACTCGGATTTCGAAGATCAGGCCGCGCGGCATTCAATGGTCGAGTTGCGGAAAAAATCGCTGGCATTCGGCAAACTGTCGGCCAGTTTCCGGTTCGTCCTGATGGCGCTTGCCGGTATTCTGCCTGTTCTTCTGCTGGGGGCGACGCTGTGGTTATGGCAGTTCGGAACGGCGACCGCCGGTGACATCGTTGCCGCTGGTGCGGTGTCGGTCCGGATTTCGCAGATGACCGGATGGGTCAGCTTCACTCTGATGGGCCTCTACGCCAATGTGGGCGAGATTGAAAACGGGATGAAGACGCTGGCCAAACGGGACAGGGTCGAAGATGCGCGCAGCGCGAAGGATCTTGATGTGACCGAAGGGTCCATCACGTTCGAAGATGTCAGTTTTGCATACGGCCGGGATGTGGGCGGTGTTACGGACCTGACGCTTACCGTGCAACCGGGCGAGAAGCTGGGAATTGTCGGTGCCTCAGGGGCGGGCAAATCAACGCTCGTTTCGCTGCTTCTTCGGCTCTATGACAGGGAAAACGGTGCTATTTGCATCGACGGGCAGGACGTGTCGCAGGTCACGCAGGACAGTTTGCGCCGCCAGATCGGCATGGTCACGCAGGAAACGGCGATGTTCAACCGGTCCGCCCGCGAAAACATCCTCTATGGTCGCCCGGACGCGTCCGAGGCCGAGTTGATCGAAGCAGCAATCAAGGCCGAAGCGCATGACTTCATCCTGAGCCTCAAGGACGCCCAGGGCCGCACCGGCTATGACGCTCATTTGGGCGAGCGCGGCGTAAAGCTCAGCGGCGGCCAAAGGCAACGGATCGCCCTGGCTCGCGCCATTCTCAAGGATGCGCCCATTCTGGTTCTGGACGAAGCAACCTCGGCCCTTGATTCCGAGGTCGAGGCGTCGATTCAGTCGGCGCTTCATCGGGTGATGCAGGGAAAAACCGTTCTGGCCATCGCCCACAGATTATCGACACTCAGCGAGATGGACCGGATCATCGTTCTGGATCAGGGGCAAATCGTGGAAACCGGAACTCACGAGGATCTTTTGGATCAGGGGGGGCTTTATGCCCGGTTCTGGCATCGGCAATCTGGTGGTTTCATTCAGGCGGAAGCTGCCGAATAAGGGTTTTGTAGCACCCAAAGCCCGGATATCAGGCCTCTCATGACGCAGAAATACACAATCACCCGGCTCGGCCATCAGGGCGACGGCATCGCTGATGGGCCCGTTTACGCTCCGCGCACCCTTCCGGGTGAGGTTGTCAGCGGCACCCTTGTTGATCAGGTGCTGACCGACATCCGCGTCGAAGTACCGTCTGATGACCGGGTAAAGGCCCCGTGTCGCCATTACAAAGCTTGCGGCGGCTGCCAGCTGCAACACGCCTCTGATGCGTTTGTCGCCGACTGGAAACTGAGCATTGTCCGCAACGCCCTGTCCGCGCAGGGGCTTGAGGCGCCGATGCGTCCGATACACACATCACCCGAACACTCACGCCGACGCGCCACGATTGCCGTCAGGCGGACCAAGAAAGGCACATTGGCCGGGTTCCATGGACGTGCATCGGACACGATCACCGAAATCCCGGATTGCCTATTGCTCGACCCGGCCCTGATCGCCGCAATTCCTGTGGCCGAGGCGCTGGCGGTTCTGGGCGGCAGCCGCAAGGGCGTCTTGGCCGTCACGCTCACCCTGTCCGAGGGCGGGATGGATGTGGCCGTCAAGGGCGGCAAGCCCTTGGATGGGCCGCTGGAACTGGCACTCGCGCAGGAAACCGAAAAACATGGTCTGGCGCGGCTCAGCTGGGATGGTGAAGTGATCGCCATGCGCCACGCTCCGGTTCAGCGCTTTGGGGCCGCTGCCGTCACGCCGCCGCCCGGTGCCTTCCTTCAGGCGACCAAGGACGGAGAACAGGCTCTATTACAGGCCGTTTCCGAGGCAACACGGGGTGCGAAACGGATTGTTGACCTGTTTGCGGGCAGCGGCACATTCTCATTGCCTCTGGCAGAAAAAGCCGAGGTTCACGCGGTCGAAGGTGCAGCAGACATGGTGCAGGCACTGGATCAGGGCTGGCGCAGGGCGCAAGGTCTGAAACGCGTGACGACCGAGACCCGCGACCTGTTCCGCCGTCCATTGATGCCGGATGAACTGAAATCGTTTGATGCAATCGTTCTGGACCCGCCCCGCGCCGGTGCCGAGGCACAGGTGGCCGAGCTGGCACAGGCCAGACGCCCGGTGATTGCCTATGTGTCGTGCAACCCCGTCACCTTCGCGCGCGATGCAAAAAAACTGGTTAACGCAGGCTACACCCTTGAATGGGTGCAGGTCGTTGACCAGTTTCGATGGTCGTCACATACGGAACTTGCTGCGCGGTTTACCCTGAACGCCGCATCTTGATCAGACAGGAGAAAGCGACCCATGGGTTTCAGACAGCGTTTGCTGAACATCATAGAAGCGCCCGCATTCGGGCAATTCATAACGGCTGTCATCATCTTTAACGCAGTGCTTTTGGGGATGGAGACATCGCCGACCCTGATGGAAGCCGCCGGGCCGCTGATCGTGATGCTGGACAAGCTGTGCCTTGCGATCTTTGTGGCGGAAATCGCCATGAAGCTGACCGCGACCGGACGCAGGTTTTTCACAAACGGCTGGAACAATTTCGATTTCCTGATCGTCGGCATTGCGCTTGTTCCCAGCGCCGGAGGCTTGTCCGTTCTGCGGGCCCTGCGAATCCTGCGGGTATTGCGCGTGATTTCCGTTGCGCCAAGATTGCGCCGGGTGGTTGAAGGGTTCATCTCGGCCCTGCCGGGAATGGCCAGTGTGTTCCTGCTGATGGCAATTCTGTTCTATATCGGGGCAGTGATCTCAACCAAGCTGTTCTCGGCAACCTTCCCGGATTGGTTCGGCGATCTTGGCCGGTCAGCCTATACACTGTTTCAGATCATGACGCTGGAAAGCTGGTCTATGGGGATCGTCCGCCCGGTGATGGAGGTTTATCCCTATGCCTGGCTGTTCTTCGTCCCCTTCATCATGGTCACAACCTTTGCCGTGGTGAACCTATTGGTGGGTCTGATCGTAAATTCAATGCAGGACGCGCATCATGCCGAGGATGAGGTCAAAACAGACGCGTATCGTGATGAGGTTCTGGAACGGTTGGAGAGCATCGAACGACATCTGACCGAAAACTTAAACATCAAAAAGTGATTTCAGTTTTCGCATTTTTTGGCATAATAAGCCCCAAAAAACAAAGCAGGCAGTGAAACATGGATCGTCGAGCATTCGGATTGGGGGCGGTTGCAACGCTGGGCCTATCGGCTTGTGCATCAGCCCGTCCAAATTTTTTGACCTATAATGGGCCCGAGGTCACCTCGCTGGTGGTCAACAAGGGCGCGCGCAAACTTTATTTGTTGCACCATGAAGAAATCCTCAAGGAATATGATGTGGATCTGGGGTTTGCGCCAAACGGCACCAAAACCAAACGCGGAGACGGTCGTACGCCCGAAGGAAGTTATCTGATCGATCGCCACAACCCCAACAGCCGGTATCACCTGTCGCTGGGCATCTCGTATCCCAACTCTCAGGACATTGCCAAGGCCAAGGCAGCAGGAGTTGATCCGGGTGGGGACATCTTCATTCACGGGCAGCCCAATCTGCGATCCGAGTTCAAACGCGCCAAGAAAACACCGGATTGGACAGCGGGATGCATCGCGGTCAAGAATGACGAGATCGAAGAAATCTATGCGATGGTCAACCGGGGGACGCTGATCACTCTGCGCCCTTAGGGGGCACAGGCATCCACGCGCCAAACCCGAATGTTTCATAGTCGCGCTGGTAGGTCTCGGATGCCAGCGCTTCAAGCTGTTCGTCATAGATCTGATCCAGCGTAAACGGAACATCCTGCGCGCACGGGCCGGGGGCAGGCGGATTGGGGTGACCTGTTGAGCGGGCCAGATCCGGCAGCGCCGTGGTCAGCTCTTCTTCCCGCAGAATCAGGTCCGGCATCAGAAAGCTGGCAATACCATCCAGCGTTCGGGACTGGCTGCACCATGTCCCGTCAACGCGGATCGGTGTCTGACCGTTGAGGTTCATAGGCAGGAATCCGAGGAACGCCAGAAACGCATCCCGATGTTGTTCGACCGAGTAATTGGTGTCGCGCACCTGCCCGGGGATCGGCAGGTCGAGGCGGTTGCGCAGGTAATTGCGGACCATCTTGTAACTGCCCGGCCCGGTATCCAGAATGTACTGGCAAAACGCCGAATGCGCCCGTGCCAACGGGTGGCGCAACACGGTAAACTTCCGGTGTCCGGGGTGATCTTGCATCCAGACGCGGATTTCCTTGCGGTTCCGGTTTGTGACCAGATCGTCCGTAGAACAGCCATCCATGTCGGCCATCCATTGCGCAATAACAGGCTCTATTCCGCCGCGAATGGGCAAATACATCAATGCTGATCCGGCTGCGGCAATGTATTGCGGTACCGCCGCCCCCCGGTTTGGTTCGAAACGGGAGGGCTGGTGCAATCCGAACCTGTCCAGCTTGGACAGGGCGTCTTGCATCTCATCGGGGTTGGTGACCTTCGATACGGCAGGTGCCGGGTTTTGCGGTTTCAGAGTATCGTCCAGCTTGCTCAGCCGCGCCTCAACCCCCAGCCATGCGGCCAGACCGTTCACAACGTCCAACTCTGCCAGGTCGTCATAGGTGATGAAAAAAGCGGTTTGCCCGGTCTTCTGTAAATGCCGCTGCAACATGTGTTGGTGGCCGTGGACCTGATCGAGATACTCAGAAAACTCAATCCCGTCGAAAGCAACCTGTGCATCGACGCGACGCTTCACGTTCTTCAGCAGCCATTGCTGCGTGGTGCGCGCGATTTTCAGGGACAGAAAACTGTCCAGCGGATTGCGTGTGAGAATGATCTTGGCACAGCGCGGATCATTCAGCACAGGCTTCAGAATGCGCGGATCGTGGTCCTGGAAATACCGAAAACCGTTCAAGCCACCCGGTGCCGACCGGATTGCCTTCAACAGCCGCATCGGATCTGCGTCGCGGTCTTCCAGCGACAGACCCAGAAGGGTATCGGACTTCAGGTTGCCGGCAAAATGCGGGTTAAAGGCTTCGCCATGACAGGAAACCCCGTCCAGCGCGTTCAGGTTGGCCTCAAGAAGGTTCGACCCTGTGCGCATGGCAGCCAGAACAACGAAGTAATCAAAATTGGCTGGCATGGGTAATTACTGCACCAGATAGGGTTTGCGATAGGGTTTCGTCTGATGGCCGAACACATCGTCCGAAGGGAAATCGCCCATCAAATAAGGGTGCATACCCTGATTCTTGAGGTTTTGCAGGAACTTCCCGAAGCCGGACAGATCGACCATTGTGGGCGCTTCTGTCAGGTGACTGGCTTGATGCGCGCCAATCTCATCCAGGATCGCCTGCAAGGGCTCCATCGGCGCTTCAATGAAATCGGCCAGAGACCAGCTGCGCATCCGCGCCTTTGTCCAGACCGAGGTCAGAACCTCAAGCTGCTTGGTTTCGATCTGTTGCAGACGCGCGGCCTCGCTCCGGATGTCCGAGAAGTTCAGGTTCGACCGGAACAGCGGAATTGCCCAGGCCCCTGTGATGACCGAGATTTGCGCATTCTTGTCCCGCGCTAGAAACCAGTTGATGTCCTGCGTGTCGCGGGGGCTGAACTGGAAACACTGGCGTTCGCCGCGTGTGTTCCAGATCAGGTTCGACAGAAAGGCCGTTGGATTGTAGTCCCGCAGCAAAGCACAATCGCTGAGCGCACCGTTTGTGATGGTTTCACCCTTTGCAAATTCCGCACGCTCGGGTCCGAACAGGTGCCCGTGCACGCGTGTGCCAGTGGCCGCGGCCAGCCAATCTTCGAAGTCTTCAAACAGTTCGGAAAAGCCTTGAAATACGGAATAGGGTGACGAGGTAAGGCCGTTTTCACTGCCGTGCCGGGGAAACCGGCTTTGCATGTACAGCCCGTCACGCCCTCGCGTCCGCCGCTCGACCGCCTTGGAAAACACCCGGTCAATCTTGCCGGGATTGGGTTCGGCCGGTTTCATCGCACTGGCCTGATCGGTCAGAAACGCCTGATACAGCCGTTCCGCACGGGGCCAGATCTTGCGGGCAACAAAACAGTCTGACCGCCGCAGCAATTGCAGATGGTCGTCGTAGAAGATGTGCGGGCGGCCCTGATAGTCGAACTTGGACAGGGTCAGGGACCGGCTCTCGATATGTGTGGAATACAGCCGCGCCAATGTCTGGAAATAGCTTTCATCCGGAATCCACACATGGCGGAAGTAGCTGTCATATTGTTTGCGCTTGGGGTCCTGCAAAATGGCAGACAGTGTTTGACGGGTCAGGCACCACCACTGGCTGCCCATATGCGGAACCAAACCGTCGGGGATTTTCCGGCGAAACCCGACCGCGCGCTGAAGCTTTACATATGCGTCGAACAATCCGCGCTGTTTTCGCCAGGAAAACGGGAACCGCAGCGTAAACCGTTCATGATCCAACCCGCCGATTGTCCAGCTGACATCAGATGTTGTCGCGCTTTCGATGAAATCGACACGAGGCCGGTCGGCCAGGTAATCAATCAGCTCCTGAACCGGGCGCAGCGGCAGGCAGGCCCCCGACGACAGGAAGACGTGGCGCGTTTCGGGAAATTGCTCCAGCATCAGTTCGGACGCGCTTTGTGAGGCGGCAACGATGCCCCACCCGCCCCAGTCGCATTGATGCCGGTCGGAAAATGCGATCCGGGGATTGTCCGAACAGGACGCAACACATCGCGCGTATTCTTCACCCGGTACTTTGCGATCCACATGGATCACAACAGGGCATCCCGCAGCGGTCCAATGGCGCGCGACCTGTTCGGCCCGGTCCAGCGAGGTATGAACCAGCATGACGACGCCCAGACCGCTCATGCCCAGTTTCCCTTTGACATCAGGCCCAGAATCTCAAGCTGCCGCCAGTTGATATAGGCCTCGGACCACTCGCACCAGAATACGGGCTTGTCTTCAAGCTGTGCGGCATAGGCTTTGTATTCGCCCGAACCGCTATAATGCTGGCGGCGTTGCAATTCTTCACGCGCCTTGTCGCCAAGGGTGTCAATCAGCTTGGCATGAAGCAACGAGCCGCTGGCCTTTTCCCCACCCCATTCGTCGTAAACCTGATTCAGCCCGCGCGGCAAAAGCGAGTGGGTCGAGCTGACATAGACATAGCGTCGATCCCATTTGACCAGCGGGATCTTGTTCAGTGCCGGGGCTTTGGATGGCTTGTCGCGAAAGAACACGCGCGCCCGCGCGCCCCCTTGAATCCACAGGTTCTTGTAATCCGGGTTCTTGGTGATGGTGTAATTTCCCGGATCGAACCACCGTGCGATTTCAAAGGGATCCTGCCCCTCGCGATAGGTTTCGGCATCCACAGACCCTTCGGGGTACATGTCGATCAGCATGGTGCCAAAGCTGCGCACGGCACTTCCGTCCAGCCAGTCTGTCAAGGCGCGGATCGGGCGGGTGTCGCAGAAGGGGTAGATGAAAAACTCATCCGGGTCGACGCTCAGAACCCAATGTCCATGCGCGTATTTGCGCAGAATGTAATTCGACCAGTCCAGACCATAGCTTGCACGTTTGTAGCTGGTAGTCGTCCGCCAGACCGATACATCGGACTGCTGTTTCAGGAATTCGAAACTGCCGTCATCGCTGTCATTGTCGATGAACAGAAAGTGGTCGATGCCCAGTTTGCGGTAATATTCCAGAAAGTACGGCAGGCGAATTTTCTCGTTACGCACAACGCTCATCAACAGGATATCGTCACGGCGGATGGCAGACGTGTTGTTGCTGGCGGGCTTAAGTTCGCGCCGACGTCTGAGGCAGCGCAGAATACGGCGCTTGCGCCGCAATCTCATCTTGTATGATTCAAACAGGCTCACGCGACTGCCCAACCTTTATTATAACGCGAGCTTTCCCCGAACCCGCCGCGACCGTTGGTTGCGACAGGGCATTGTCGGTTTATGCCACTTCTACCACTTCTGAGGCAACTTTTTTAAACCCCGGAAATGGTAAAGGTGCCGTTGATCCCTTTGGATTTGTTTTCAACACCAGCCGCCGTCACGCATCAGCCCCAGCTCCAGCAACTGCGACCAGCCGGCATAGCGTACCGATTGCGGGGTCCACATGTCTGGTTGATTGAGTATCTGATCGTAATACGCAGCGAACTGGTTCTGGTCATGAAAATGCTGGCGGCGCAGCTTTTCAGTTTTGGATTTTTCAATAATGTCCGGCAGAAATTTCGTGTGCAGCAGAACGCCGGACGGGGTGTCGCCGGCTGGCCCGTCATACACTGCGTTCAGACGACGGGGCAGGGCGGAATGGCACGAGTTTACATAGGCATATCGCCGCGACCAGCGCATCAGCGGGATCTTGTTCAGCGTCGGGGATCGCTGCTGTATCTGGGCAAAAAACACCCGCTCGCGTGCGCCGCCCTGAACCCACAGGTTTCCCATCGGGCTTTGCCGCTGTGCGCGATACGGTCCCGCGTCAAACCAGTTCAGCACCTTGGTCGGGTCCGTGTCCGGGTCATAGGTTTGGCCGCCCAACGGCCCCTTTGGATACAGATCCAGCATCAATGCGCCAAACCCGGCCCGCCCCTGCCGGTCCAGCCATTCTGTGAGCTCATGCAAGGAATGGTGGTCGTGCCGGGCATAAACCAGCAGCTCATCCGCGTCGACCATTAGGCACCAATGGCCATGGCCGTATCGCATCTGTAGCCAGCTGAGCCAGTCCAGCCCAAAGCGTGATCCGCGATAGCTGGACCGGGTCTGCCAAAGGGAAACATCCGGTTGATCCTGCAGAAATTCAGCCGATCCGTCATCGCTGCCGTTGTCGACGATCAGAAAATGGTTCACGCTCAGCTGGCGATAGTGACGGAAGAACCACGGCAGGCGGGTAATCTCATTGCGCAAGGTGGTAAAGGCCAGCACGTCGCCGCCCCGTATGCTGCTTGTCTGATCTTTCAGGCAGGTCAGTTGATGGCGGCTGCGTATCGAGCGCCAAAGAAGGCGTCGCCGTTTCCAGCGCAACCGGTATTCCTGTCGCCAACCGATATCAGGAAGTGTCTGAACCGTATTGGACGTCACCGGGGCCTCATTTCTCGTAGTGGCCGTTCTGATGCCAGCGCCAGGCATCCGCAATCATCGTCTCTAACGTTGATCTTTTCGGCTTCCACCCCAGTTCGGTTTGGGCGCGGACAGAGCCGGACACCAGCTTGGTGCAATCGCCCGCCCGTCGGGCACCAACCGAATACGGCACCGGGCGGTTGGTGACGGATTTGGAATGCTCGATCACTTCAAGCACGGAAAACCCCGAGCCGGTGCCCAGATTGAAAACACGGCTTTCTTTACCCTGTTCCAACCAGCCCAGCCCCAGAACATGTGCGTCGACCAGATCACAGACATGGACATAATCGCGAATACATGTGCCGTCCGGCGTATCGTAATCGGTGCCAAAAACGGTCAAACCCTCGCGCTTGCCATCAATCGCATCCAGCATCAGGGGGATCAGATGGGTTTCAGGCCGGTGAAACTCGCCCACTTCGCCTTCGGGATCGGCACCAGCAACGTTGAAATACCGAAAAATGACATGGCGCAGCCCATGGGCCGCTTCGAAATCCCTCAGGATGTCCTCGATCGCGCGCTTTGATGCACCATAGGCATTCAGCGGGTGTTGGGCGGTGGCCTCGTCCAGCACCACATTGTCATGCTCGCCATAGGTGGCGCATGTGGACGAGAACACGAAATCCAGACAGCCCGCCGCAACCGCAGCCTCGATCAACGTCAACGATCCGGTGACATTGTTCGACCAGTACAGCCCGGGTTGCCGCATCGCGTCGCCCACCTGACTGAGGGCCGCAAAATGCATCACCGCAACCGGCTTGTGTTTGGCAAATACCTCGTCCAGGCGTGCCCGGTCCAACAGGTCGCCCTGTTCAAACGGCCCGTATTTCACCGCATCCTGCCAGCCGGTGACCAGATTGTCGTAGGTCACGGGAACATAACCCGCCTGCGCAAGCGCCTTGCAGGCATGCGACCCGATATATCCGGCACCACCGGTCACGAGGATTGGTTTCATGAAACGTCCTTTGGAACCAGATTGCCTGTCATCGAGATATGGAAACCGCGGGGCGTCATGGGCAAAAACCGGCTATTCCAGCCCCATCGCGGCCATCATCTCTTCGATCTTGGGCACGTCCTGCGGGTTGTTCAGCTCCCAGAACTGACGGCCCTTGGCGTCAACCTCGACGCACAGAACCTTGCGGCCATTTTCCATGAACCTGAGCTGTTCAAGACCTTCCAGCTTTTCCAGAGGGCCTGTTGGCCAGCCCGGATAGGCCGCCAACGCATCAGGCCGATAGGCATAGACGCCGACGTGGTGAAACACCGGCGTGGGTTCATCCCCGCCATAGGTTTCTGAGGTGAAAGGCACGACCTCTTTCGAGAAATACATCGCGCTGTTGTCGCGCCCGAACACGGCGGTTGTTCCGCCAACACGGCCATGTTTGCGGTCATTCAGCAGGCTGTTCAAAGCATCCCCGTCGCAACGCAGGACGGGTGTGGCCACGCCAGCGTCGGGTGCCGCGCGCAGCCCTGTGATCAGGTCCTCGACAAACCAATGCGGTGTCAGAGGTGCATCGCCCTGAAGGTTGACCACGATGTCATATCCGCTGCCCAGAACCTTGTGCGCCTCGGCGCAGCGTTCGGTGCCGTTCTGGCAGTTTTCCGAGGTCATCACCACCTCGGCGCCAAAGCCTTCGGACAGCTCGCGGATGCGGTCGTCATCGGTTGCGACCACAACCCGGTCCACGCCCGCAACAGAAGTGGCTGCTCGCCAGGACCGTTCGATCAGTGTCATCGAAACGCCTGTCGCGCCGGTCAGCGGCACCAAAGGCTTGCCCGGATACCGGGTCGAGGCATAGCGCGCGGGGATGGCGATCAGAACTGACATCAGGCCTCCTTCAGCTTAACACCCGGAGCGTACGCGATAAAAAACGGGTTCGCATAGCCCTCTTTGCCATAGACAAGCGGCGCGTGATCGTCAAACCGCACAACCCGGCCTCCGGCCCCGGCCAGTACCGCGTGCCCTGCCGCCGTATCCCATTCCATCGTGCGCCCGACCCGCGGATAAAGATCCGCCTCGCCCGTCGCAACCAGACAGAACTTAAGAGACGATCCCGCGCTTTTGCTGTCCTTGACCTGATACTTGTTGATGTAATCCTCGGTGGCCTGATCCCGGTGCGATTTTGAGGCCACGACCAAAAGCGCGGAATTGTCCGGGTTAGAGACGGATATTGGGGTCAGGGTGCCGTGTGCATCCTTGTCAAACGCGCCCGTTTCCTCGACTGCCTGACCATCGGCCTGCGTATAGAACATGCGGCCCCGCGCCGGGGCATAGACCACGCCCCGTGTCGGTGTTCCGTTCTCGACCAGCGCGATGTTGACGGTGAAATCGCCACGGCGGTTGATGAATTCCTTGGTGCCATCCAGCGGATCGACGATCAGAAAGGTATCCCCTTTTTCGGAATGCGAGGCGGCCTGCTCTTCGGTGATCAGCAGGATATCGGGGAACGCCTGACGCAACCCGGCTGAAATCAGCGCATCGGCTGCCTCATCCGCTTCGGTCACAGGGCTGGAGTCTGATTTGACTTTGACGTCGAAATCGTCTGCCTCGTAGATTTCCATGATCCTGTCGCCTGCCTCAAGGGCCAGACGCCGGATGACGGGAATAAGCGCGTCGTAGGTCACAAAAATGCTCCGTTCCTGTGGTTTGTTGATCCAAACTCGTGACCGACTTATGATGCGACGGTTACCGAACGGCAAGATATTCATGCCAGGTTAGGGACGACGAGGCAGGAAAGACCCTTTAAGTGTTCTATTACAAGCGCAATCAAACGCTGCTGGGCGGTGCACTGACGACTGCGGAACTGGTGTTCCACGCGGTGGTGCGGAACGTGCGCGCGCAGCATCCGAATGCGGTGATCGCGATCCTGCTCAACGTTGTGCAATTGCTGGTGATGATGGTCACGTTCTATCTGCTCATGTCGCTGATGGGCCGGGGCGGGGTCGCCAGGATCAGGGGCGAATTTCTGCTGTATGTCCTGTCGGGCGTGTTCCCGTTCATGTTGCACATACAATCGATTGGCGCGATTTCCGGGGTTGGGTCATCCAATAACCCGATGATGCTGCATTCGCCGATGAACGTAATGGTCACGATTCTCGCGGCGGCCTTCAGCACATTCTATAAGTTTCTGCTGGCCATGTTCATCATCCTGTTCGTCTACAGTGTCGCGGTTGCTCCGCTTGAGGTGCAGAACCCCGGCGGCGCCTTCGCAATGCTGGTGTTGGCCTGGTTTACCGGCTGCGCGGTGGGGCTTGTGTTCATGGCGTTGAAACCGTGGGCCCCGACGACCGTTTCGATGCTAACCAATATATATCGCCGTCTGAACATGGTGTTTTCCGGCAAGATGTTCATTGCGAACGCATTGGGTGGCGGGCTGTTGATGATGTTTGCCTGGAACCCGCTGTTTCACATCATCGACCAGACCCGCGGGTTCGTGTTCCGCAACTATTATCCAAGAAACACCAGCTGGGAATACGCGGCCTGGGTTGGAATCGCCCTGTTGATGATCGGTCTTATGGGCGAATTCTTCACCCGTCAGCACGTGTCGAAAAGCTGGGATGCGCGCCGCTAACGCACCACCCGCAGCGTAAGATTTATGCGCCCGCCTTTGGGCAAAAGGCGCGAGGATCCAAACCTGATCCGATCCACGCCGTGATATGCCAGCCGCGCCGGACCGCCCATGACAACCACATCCCCCGAGCTCAGCCAGATCGACTCGGTCTTGCCGCCGCGCGTCGTGCTGCCAATCCGAAACAAGGCATCGTCGCCCAGCGAAACCGACAGGACGGGCCATGAAAAATCTGCCTCGTCCTTGTCCTGGTGCAGGCCCATTTTTGCACCTTCCCCGTAATAGTTGACCAAACAGCAATCGGGGGCCCGTTCGGTGCTGACCAGATCACGCCAGATATCCAGGATGGTGGCGGGGATTTCCGGCCAGTCGCCACCTTTGGGGTGCTGATCCTGATATCGGTATCCTGCCTTGTCGGTTACCCAACCCAGATCACCGGCCGAGGTCATCCGAACCGACATCTCCTTGCCCGAGGGGGTAACAGGCCGGAACAGGGGCGCAGCTTTCAGAATCGGGCGCAAATCCGCGATCACCCGCGACTGGGCCTCAGGATCAAGATAACCTTTCCTGATATCGAACCCCCGCAAAACCAATCGCGCCATTCCAGAAACCCCAATCCTTTCCAATTCCTTGCCAAAAAAGGCATCAGAATCCCTAAAACCTGCGTTCTACGGTGCTTGCAGGCCTCTGGTCTCGCCCTTATATACGCCGGGACGCGCGATGGTAGTGCTGTCGCGCACATCAGGTCGGGGGCGGGATGCCGTAACGGGTCCGGTCGTCGAGACATCGCCTTGAAGAGAAAGGGATTGCAAAAATGGGAAAAGTAATCGGGATTGACCTCGGAACCACCAACTCCTGCGTGGCCATCATGGACGGTTCGCAGCCGAAGGTTATCGAAAACGCCGAAGGGGCGCGGACCACGCCCTCGATCGTCGCCTTCACTGAAGATGAGCGACTGGTCGGTCAGCCTGCAAAACGTCAGGCGGTCACCAACCCCGACAACACGATCTTTGGCGTCAAGCGTCTGATCGGCCGTCGTGTGGATGATGCCGAAGTCGAAAAAGACAAGAAGATGGTACCGTACGCTATCGTCGATGGCGGCAATGGCGACGCGTGGGTTCAGGCCCGCGGTGAAAAGTACTCGCCAAGCCAGATCTCGGCCTTCACTCTGGGCAAGATGAAGGAAACCGCGGAAAGCTATCTGGGTGAGGAAGTCACGCAGGCGGTCATTACCGTTCCCGCATACTTCAACGACGCACAGCGTCAGGCCACCAAAGACGCGGGTAAAATCGCCGGTCTGGAAGTGCTGCGGATCATCAACGAACCGACTGCTGCCGCACTGGCCTATGGTCTGGACAAACAGGAAACCCAAACCATTGCGGTCTATGACCTTGGTGGCGGTACCTTCGACGTGACCATTCTGGAAATCGACGACGGCCTGTTCGAGGTCAAATCGACCAACGGCGACACCTTCCTGGGCGGTGAAGACTTTGACATGCGCATCGTCAACTACCTGGCGGATGAGTTCAAAAAGGAACACGGTGTCGATCTGTCTGCTGACAAGATGGCCCTGCAGCGTCTGAAAGAAGCCGCGGAAAAAGCCAAGATCGAACTCAGCTCGACCTCGCAGACCGAAATCAACCAGCCGTTCATCTCGATGGGTTCGAACGGTCAGCCGCTGCACATGGTCATGAAACTGACCCGTGCCAAGCTGGAATCTCTGGTCGGTGATCTGATCAAGAAGTCGATGAAGCCGTGCCAGGCGGCTCTGAAAGACGCTGGTCTGTCGGCCGCTGACGTGGACGAAGTTGTTCTGGTCGGTGGTATGACCCGGATGCCAAAAGTGATCGAAGAGGTCACGAAGTTCTTTGGCAAAGAGCCGCACAAAGGCGTGAACCCGGACGAAGTGGTTGCCATGGGTGCCGCCATTCAGGCCGGTGTTCTGCAGGGCGATGTCAAGGACGTGGTTCTGCTGGACGTGACCCCGCTGTCGCTGGGCATTGAGACGCTGGGTGGCGTGTTCACCCGCCTGATCGACCGCAACACCACGATCCCGACGAAAAAGTCTCAGGTCTTCTCGACCGCCGAGGACAACCAGAACGCCGTGACCATCCGCGTGTTCCAGGGCGAGCGTGAAATGGCTGCGGACAACAAGATCCTCGGTCAGTTCAACCTCGAAGACATCCCGCCCGCGCCACGTGGCATGCCTCAGATCGAGGTGACTTTTGACATTGACGCCAACGGCATTGTCTCGGTTTCGGCCAAGGACAAAGGCACCGGCAAGGAACAGAAGATCACCATCCAGGCATCGGGCGGTCTGTCCGACGAAGACATCGAAAAGATGGTCAAGGACGCCGAAGAGAACGCGGAAGCCGACAAGGAACGCCGCGAGCTGGTCGATGCCAAGAACCAGGCGGAAAGCCTCATCCACTCGACCGAAAAGTCGATGGAAGAGCATTCCGACAAGGTCGACCCGACCACGATCGAAGCCATCGAACTGGCCATCGCCGCACTCAAGGACGAGCTGGAAACTGACAACGCCGACAAGATCAAGTCTGGCATCCAGAACGTCACCGAAGCGGCGATGAAGCTGGGTGAGGCCATCTACAAGGCGCAGTCCGAAGAGGCCGAGGACGAGCCTGTCGCAGCAGATGCCGCACCCGGTGAAGACGATATCGTCGACGCCGAGTTCGAAGATCTGGACGACGACAAGCGTAACTAACGGGTAACCGGGCCAATGTAGGCCGGTCCGGATGCCGGGCCGGCCTATTTACGTTGAGGCAGAAGGAAATACTGATGTCAAAACGCGACTATTACGAAGTGCTCGGCGTGTCCAAGGGCGCTTCGGCGGATGAGATCAAGAAAGGCTTTCGCACGAAAGCCAAAGAGCTGCATCCGGACCGCAACAAGGACAATCCGGATGCCGAGGCGCAGTTCAAGGAAGCCAACGAGGCTTATGACGTGCTGCGCGATGCCGACAAAAAGGCGGCCTATGACCGCTTTGGCCATGCCGCCTTCGAAAACGGCATGGGCGGCGGTGGTCGGCCTGGTGGCGGCTTTGGGCAGGGCGATTTCTCCAGCGCGTTCTCGGATGTGTTCGACGACCTGTTCGGCGACTTCATGGGCGGGCAACGTGGTGGCGGCGGCCGACGCGCCGCGCGCGGCTCGGACCTGCGCTATAACCTGCGCGTATCGCTGGAAGAGGCGTTCTCGGGCCAGCAGAAAACCATCAATGTACCGACAGCCGTGGCCTGTTCCTCCTGCGAAGGAACCGGAGCAGAAGGAGGGGTCGAGCCGACAACCTGCCCCACCTGTTCCGGCATGGGCAAGGTGCGGGCGCAGCAGGGCTTCTTTACGGTCGAACGAACCTGCCCCACCTGTTCGGGTCTGGGCCAGATCATCAAGAACCCCTGCAAATCCTGTAAGGGTGCAGGTCGCGTCGAAAAAGATCGCGCCTTGTCGGTCAACATCCCCGCTGGTGTCGAAACCGGTACCCGTATTCGTCTGGCAGGTGAAGGCGAGGCCGGAATGCGCGGTGGCCCTCCGGGCGACCTCTACATCTTTGTGGAAGTGTCTGATCACAAATTGTTCGAACGCGACAGCGTGAACCTCTATTGCCGTGTACCGGTCAGCATGGCCAAGGCTGCGCTGGGCGGATCGATCGAGGTTCCGACAATCGATGGCGGGCGTGGGCGGGTGCAGATCCCGGCAGGCAGCCAGTCGGGCCGGCAAATGCGCCTTCGCGGCAAAGGCATGCCCGCACTGCGCGGCGGCGGTGTTGGCGACATGTTCATCGAACTGGCGGTTGAAACCCCGGTCAACCTGACCAGCCGCCAAAAAGAACTGCTGCGCGAGTTTGATGATCTGGGCGAAGACAACCACCCGGAATCAAAAAGCTTTTTCTCATCCGTCAAATCCTTCTGGGACGGCATGAAAAGCTGACAACCAGGGTTACCCCGGGGGCTCTGCCCCCGCCGCCCGATCCGGGCGCCTCCCCCGGGATATTTCCGGCCAGATGAAGCAGGGATCCTTTATTCATCTGGCTCTAAATATCCCGGAGCGCGAGGCAGAGCCTCGCAAAACACTTCCCAAAGACACTCAATTGGCCTTATCAGATGACCAAAAGTGGCAATGCATTTGCCAAATTGGGTCTTGATTCCGACCGTCGACCCTGAAATTGTCCGCGACAACCGTTGGGGTGCCCGTATCAGGGCTGAGAGGCGCAACCGCGCTAACCCATCGAACCTGATCCGGGCAATTCCGGCGTAGGGAACGGTCTTATGAGCACAGACGTTTTCCCTACCTCGTTGCCCAAAGAAGATGGAGCAACGACATGGCGGCAATTGCCCTGACCATCGCAGGGTCTGACAGCGGCGGAGGCGCCGGGATTCAGGCCGATCTGAAAGCGATGTCGGCGTTGGGTGTATTCGGCGCAAGCGTCATTACCGCCATTACGGCGCAGAACACGCAAGCCGTCACTGCGGTGCATGGGGTTCCGCGGGATGTCATTGCCGCTCAAATCGATGCGGTGCTGAGCGATCTGGACGTGAAGGCAATTAAGATCGGTATGCTTGCGACGCCAGAGATCATTCATACAGTGGCCCAAGGCCTGGAAACGTTCAAAGGTTCCGTCGTTCTTGATCCTGTCATGATCGCAAAATCCGGAGATGCGTTGTTGGCGCAGGAAGCGGTCCGGACTCTGCGCGAAGTGATGGTGCCAGCAGCGACTGTGCTGACACCCAATCTGCCCGAAGCGGCATGTTTGCTGGATGCGAAACCGGCGCAATCACCGGACGAGATGGCCGCACAAGGCAAGGCCCTGTGCGCTCTTGGCGCGGGTGCGGTTTTGATGAAGGGCGGGCATGGGTCGGGCGATGTCTGCCACGATCTGTTGGTCGACCCCTCAGGCGTCGTGGCCGCATTTCAGGCCCCGCGTCAGAACACGAAAAACACCCACGGAACCGGATGCACCCTGTCGTCTTCGATCGCCGCCGGTCTGGCCAGGGGCCTGCCGCTGAGGGATGCGATCGCACAGGCGCATAATTATCTGCAAGGGGCCATCGCGCGGGCGGATGAGCTGAAGATTGGTGCCGGGCACGGTCCAGTGCACCACTTCCACCGGATCTGGCCCGCATGACACTCTGGTCGGTCATAGGTGCAGGCGTTGCGGGTCTGGCCGTGGCCAGCGAGCTTGTGTCACGCGGCGCAAGGGTGCAGGTTTTCGATCCGGGCGGCCCGCCCGGCCCGCATGGGTGTTCCTGGTGGGCCGGTGGGATGCTGGCCCCCTGGTGTGAATATGAAAACGCGGAAGAACCGGTGCTGCGGCTGGGGCAGGAAGCAATCGAATGGTGGGCGCAGCGAACGCAGGTAAACAGACGTGGAACCCTTGTCGTTGCCAATGCGCGTGACCTGCCCGACCTGCGCCGGTTTGCACGCCGGACCGAAGGGTTCAGCGAGGTTGATCGCACGGAAATACTCGAATTAGAGCCCGATCTGAGCAAGTTCGGCAAAGCTCTGTATTTTGAAAACGAAGCGCACCTTGATCCTCGTCAGGCGTTGCGCGATCTGCATCGTCACCTGCAAGGCGCCGGCGTGGAATCCCACCGAAAGCTGGCTCCGGCGCAACTGGACAACGCCATAGACTGCCGGGGTTTGCACGCGCGCGAATATCTGCACGACCTGCGCGGCGTGAAGGGTGAGATGCTGGTTCTTCGTTGCCCCGATGTGACCCTTTCGCGCCCGGTGCGGTTATTGCATCCGCGGATGCCGCTTTACATCGTTCCGCGCGGGGATGGCGTCTACATGCTGGGCGCAACCATGATCGAATCCGAGGACAGCAGCCGCATCACCGCGCGTTCGATGCTGGAACTGCTCAGCGCGGCCTATGCCGTGAACCCGGCCTTTGGCGAGGCTGAGGTGCTGGAGATCGGCGTCGACCTGCGCCCTGCTTTCCCGGACAACCTGCCGCGTATCCGGCGCTTGGGCCGGACAATCTATGCTAATGGGCTGTATCGCCACGGCTATCTGCTGGCCCCTGCACTGGCGCGGGGTGTCGTTGATCTGGCATTGGACAACACACATTCGGAGATGGTCGATGAAGATCGTGCTTAACGGCGAGACGCGCGATGTGCGCGCGGAAACCCTGTCGGATCTGTTGCTGGAATGCGGCTTCTCGGGCCGTGTGGCCACCGCCGTGAACGAAGATTTCGTGCCGTCAAGCCTGCGTATTGCGCACAAACTGACCGACGGCGACCGGGTCGAAGTGGTCGCACCAATGCAGGGGGGCTGAGGATGCGAATGTTCTACGGCATCGAACTGCCGAACCCCTTGATGCTGGGCACCGCCCAATATCCCAGCCCGGCCATTCTGGAACAGGCCTTTCGCGAAAGCGGTGCGGCGGTTGCCACGGTATCGCTGCGGCGGGAATCCGGCGCGGGTCAGACATTCTGGCAGATGATCCGCGAGCTGGGTGTTCTGATCCTGCCAAATACGGCTGGCTGTCATACGGTGAAAGAGGCGGTGACAACAGCCCATATGGCGCGCGAAGTGTTTGATACCAAATGGATCAAGCTGGAACTGATCGGCCACACCGACAGTTTGCAGCCGGATGTGTTCCAGCTGGTCGAGGCCGCGCGCATCCTGACCGAAGACGGGTTTGAGGTGTTTCCCTACACCACCGATGATCTGATCGTGGGCGAACGCCTGCTGGAAGCGGGGTGCGAAGTGCTGATGCCGTGGGGCGCGCCTATCGGGTCCGGGCGAGGGCTGAACAACGAATACGCCCTGCGGTCGATGCGGGCCGAGTTTCCTGAAACGCCGCTGGTGGTGGATGCCGGGATCGGCCTGCCCAGCCACGCGGCCCACGCGATGGAACTGGGCTATGACGCCGTTCTGCTGAACACCGCTGTGGCCCGTGCCGGTGATCCCGTTCTGATGGCCAAGGCGATGGCGCAGGCAATCCATGCCGGACAACTGGCCCATCAGGCAGACCCGATCGAGGCGCGTGATATGGCCGAACCTTCGACCCCCGTTGTCGGAAAGGCATTCCTGTCATGACGCTGGACCGTTTCTATCCGATCTTCGATCACGCGGACTGGTTGCGGCGGATGCTGCCGCTGGGTGTCAAGCTGGTGCAGCTGCGTATCAAGGATCAGCCGGATGAGGTGATGCGCGATCAGATTGCCGCCTCGCGCGATCTGTGCCGCGACTACGGGGCGGTACTGGTGATCAACGATTACTGGCAGCAGGCCATCGATCTGGGTTGTGACTGGGTTCATCTGGGGCAAGAGGATCTGGATGATGCTGACCTGAAAGCCATCAGAAAAGCGGGTCTAAAGCTGGGTGTTTCCACTCATGACGATGATGAGCTTGAGCGGGTTCTGGCCATGGATACTGATTACGTGGCGCTGGGTCCCGTCTATCCGACCATCTTGAAAAAGATGAAGTGGCATCAGCAGGGCCTGCCCCGCGTGACCGAATGGAAGGCGCGGGTTGGCGACATTCCTCTGGTCGGCATTGGCGGCATGAGCGTCGAGCGTGCAGCAGGGGTGCTGGCAGCCGGGGCCGACATCGTCTCGGCCGTTACGGACATCACACTGAACGCCGACCCCGAAGCGCGGGTGCGTGCTTGGATCGAGGTCACGAGATGAACCGCTACGCGCGCCAGACGCTGCTGCCCGAGGTCGGGACCGAAGGACAGACCCGCCTGACTGCGGCCCGTGTTCTGGTGGTCGGCGCAGGTGGTCTGGCCGCGCCGCTGCTGCCGCTATTGGCCGGGGCTGGGGTGGGGCATATCACGATTGTCGATGGTGACATCGTCGATCTGTCGAACCTGCATCGCCAGACATTGTTTTCCGAAACAGATTGCGGGCTGTCAAAGGCCGAACGCGCCGTTGACCGATGCCGTGCGTTGAATGCCGAAATCGATGTGATTGCCAGGAAACATGCTCTAACAGGGAAAAATGCGCCCAATCTGGTGTCGCAGGCGGATATTATCCTGGATTGTGCCGACAGCTATGCGGTCAGTTATATGCTGTCGGATACCTGTCTGGCACAAGGCAAGCCACTGATCAGCGCCTCGGTACTGGGGCTTTCAGGTTACGTGGGCGGGTTTTGCGGTGGCGCGCCATCTCTGCGTGCCGTTTTCCCCGACGCACCGGAAAGTGGCGCAAGCTGCGCCACGGCGGGTGTTCTGGGTCCCGTTGTCGGTGTAATCGGGTCCATGCAGGCGCAGATGGCGCTGAACCTGATCTTGCGGCTTGACCCATCACCCCTGGGGCAGATGGTGCAATATGATGCGCGAACCCTGCGCAGCACCGGGTTTCGTTTTGATGACGCGCCGGAACCGAACAGCTGTTTCCGCTTTCTCTCTGCCAGCCAGTTGAGAGACACAGACCAGATTGTCGAACTGCGTGACCCGAACGAAGCTCCGGTTCCGGCCCACCCGGATGCGACGCGCATTTCACCCGAAGAAATACAAGAAATAGACCCAAACAAGGGGAAACGCCTCGTCCTTTGCTGTGCCACCGGGCTGCGCGCATGGCGCGCTGCCGAGAAAATCCAACCGATTTGGCCGGGCGAGATTGTCCTCGTCGCGGCCTCAACCTCCTGAGAAAAGGAAACGTGAGATATGAAAAAGCTGATGACAGCCTTTGCCCTTCTGGCCGCCGCGCCAGCCTGGGCCGAAGACAAGATGACCGTCCTGCTGGACTGGTTTATCAACCCCGACCACGGGCCCATCATCGTGGCGCAGGAAAACGGCTATTTCGCCGAGCAGGGGTTGCAGGTCGAAGTCGTTGCCCCCGCTGACCCATCCGCACCGCCGCGTCTGGTGGCCGCTGGTCAAGCGGATCTGGCAGTATCCTATCAGCCGCAACTGCATTTGCAGATTCACGAAGGGCTGCCGCTGAAACGGGTCGGCACGCTGGTCGCAACGCCCCTGAACTGCCTGCTGGTTCTGAAGGACGGCCCGATCAAATCGCCCGCTGACCTCAAGGGAAAGAAAATCGGCTTTTCCGTCGCCGGTGTGGAAGAGGCCATCCTCAGCACCGTGCTTGGCAAATACGACGTCGCGCTGGATGATGTTGAGATGATCAACGTGAATTTCTCACTCTCGCCCTCGCTGATGACCGGTCAGGTGGATGCGGTGATTGGCGCCTATCGCAACTTCGAACTGAACCAGATGGATATCGAAGGCCGCCCCGGCACCTGCTTCTATATCGAGGAAGAAGGCGTGCCGTCTTATGACGAACTGATCTATGTCGCCAACCCCGATACGATGGACAAAGACAAGATCGCCCGTTTCCTGGCCGCGACCGAAAAAGCGACTCAGTACATCGTCAACAACCCGGAAGAAAGCTGGGAGGTCTTCTCGGCCACCTCACCCGAGTTGCAGGACGAGCTGAACGCGCGCGCATGGGTCGACACGCTGCCGCGCTTTGCCCTGCGTCCCGCCGGGTTTGACGCTGGCCGATATGCCCGGTTCGAAGCATTCCTGAACGACAGCGGCATGATCGACACTGTCCTGCCCGTCAGCGACATAGCCATCGACGTCACCGCGCAATGAGCGATTATGGCAAAGCCTTTGCGCTGATGCGCGATGCGGCGCAGGGGCCGTGGCGGGATTACACCCGCCACGCTTTTGTCGAAGCCCTGAAAGACGGCACCCTGCCACGTCCGGCGTTCCTGCACTTTCTGCGTCAGGATTACGTGTTCCTGATCCACTTCTCGCGCGCCTGGGCGCTGGCCGTGGTGAAATCGGAAACACATGCTGAAATGCTGGCGGCGTCGCGTACCGTGAACGGCCTGATCAGCGAAGAGATGAAGCTGCATATCGGCATTTGCGAAGCAGAAGGCATCTCGCAGGCAGAGCTGTTTGCGACGCCGGAACGGCCGGAAAATCTGGCCTATACCCGCTTTGTTCTCGAGGCGGGCTATAGCGGTGATCTGCTGGATCTTCTGGCAGCACTTGCACCCTGCGTCATGGGATATGGTGAGATAGGCACCCGCCTGGCTGAGGAGGCAACATCAACGACCTACCGTGGCTGGATCGATACCTACGCGGACGAGGGCTACCAGAGCGCCTGCACCGCCGTGGGCGAGTTGCTGGATTCGGCTCTAACAAGGCGGATTGGGGCGGATTTCCAAACGTCGCCTCGCTGGGATCGTCTGTGCAGGACGTTCCGCACGGCCACGGAATTGGAAGTCAATTTCTGGCAGATGGGTCTGACCCCATGACCCCGGCGCCCGATCTGACCATCAGCGGCACAGCCATGATCGATGGCGCGACTCTGTTCGCGCCGCTGACCCTGACGCTTGACGCCGGGGCGTGGACCTGTCTGCTGGGCGGATCGGGTGTTGGCAAAACCACGGTCTTGCGGCTGATTGCCGGGCTGGAAACCGGGGCTGAATTCTCGGGCCGGATCACCGCCAGCGATGGCCAGCCGGTTTCAGAGCGGGTCGCTTATATGGCGCAGGACGACCTGTTGCTGCCTTGGGCGAGTGTTGCGCAGAACGTCTCGTTGGGCGCGCGGCTGCGGGGCGAGAAAGTTGACGTTGACCGGCGTGACCGCCTGATCGAACGGATGCGGTTGCAGGACCATATGACCAAGAAACCGCCCGAGCTTTCGGGTGGGCAGCGCCAGCGCGTGGCACTGGCCCGCACCCTGATGGAAGACCGGCCGATTGTGTTGCTGGATGAACCCTTTTCCGCCCTTGATGCCCGAACCCGTGCCGATATGCAGGATCTGGCCGCCGAGGCGCTGAAAGGCCGCACCGTCCTTCTGGTGACCCACGATCCGGGCGAGGCCGCGCGTCTGGGGCAATCCATCGTCGTCATGACACAGCACGGGCTGACACAGTGCGACCCGCCGGTTGCTCCAGCCCCGCGCAGCGTGGATGATTTGCAGACGCTGGAAACACAAGGCGCGCTTTTACGGCTGCTGCGGGAGGGCGGGGTATGAAGTCCCTCTCTGTTCTGGCAGCAACCCTGTTTGCCCTTGCCATCTGGCAGGGGATCGTGACCCTGACCGGATTGCCAAAATTCATCCTGCCCGGTCCCGCAGTGGTTGCCGAGACCTGGTGGCAGAACCGCTGGCTGATTGCAGAACACACCTGGATCACAGCCATCGAGGTCATTATCGGCCTTGCCTGCGGCACGCTGCTTGGCGTTGTCACCGCATTGCAGCTGGCCAATTCCCGTGTCGCACGGGTTCTGGTACAGCCAATGCTGGTGTTCACTCAGGCCCTGCCGGTCTTTGCGCTGGCCCCGTTGCTGACCCTGTGGCTGGGCTATGGCCTGTTGTCCAAGGTCGCGATGGCGGTGCTGATCATCTATTTCCCGATCACGTCGTCCTTTTTTGACGGTTTGATGCGGACACCGCAGGGGTATCTGGACCTTGCGCGCACGATGCAGGCGGGCAAGCGCGCTGTGTTGTGGCACATCCGTATCCCTGCGGCGTTGCCGTCTTTGGCCTCGGGGATGCGGCTGGCGGCGGTGTATGCGCCGATCGGTGCCGTGATCGGCGAATGGGTCGGTTCATCGCAAGGTCTGGGATATCTGATGCTGCTGGCCAATGGCCGCGCCAAGACGGACCTAATGTTTGCGGCGATGCTGACGCTGGGCGTGTTTTCGATCCTTCTGCACATGATTGTCCGCCGCGCCACCGCGCGTATGGCAGGAGAGGCGCGTTAACCTTTCGGAAAGTGATTCTGCGACAGGGTAAACGCATGACACAGGACGCCTTTGCCGAAGCCCCCATGCTGTTTGATACGGACGAAGCGCCAGCGCAGCCGCTGCCGAATGGTCGGTTACCCTCCTACATCAAAGACCATCGCAAGCGGCTGCGCGAACGGTTCATGGCGGGCGGGTCCGCAGCGATCCCGGATTATGAGTTGCTGGAGCTGGTTTTGTTCCGGTCCATCCCGCGGCAAGATGTGAAACCATTGGCGCGGGCATTGATGAATGCCTTTGGCGATTTCAACCGCGTGTTGACCGCGCCCGAAGAACGGCTGCGTCAGATCAAGGGCGTTGGTGACACGGTCATCACCGATCTGAAAATCCTCGAAGCCTGCGCGCATCGGATGGCACGGGCGCGGGTGATGCAGCGGCATGTGATATCCAGCTGGGACGCGCTTCTGGATTATTGCCATACAACAATGGCGCATCGCGAGACCGAGCAATTTCGCGTTTTCTATCTGGATCGCAAGAACGTCCTGATCGCGGATGAGGAACAGGCCAAAGGCACCGTGGATCACGTGCCGGTCTATCCGCGCGAAGTGGCCAAACGGGCGCTGGAACTGAATGCCTCGGCCCTGATCCTGGTGCATAATCACCCATCCGGTGATCCGACCCCGTCACAGTCGGATATTGATATGACCAACCGCATTCAGGATGCCTGTTCCGCCCTGGGGCTGACCCTGCATGACCACCTGATCATCGGCAGATCGACCGAGCTCAGCTTTCGTTCCGAAGGGTATCTCTAGCGGCTACTGCACCCAAATCTCGACCCGCCGGTTGACCTTGCGGCCCCATTCGGTGTCGTCGCAGGCCATGGGCATCGCCTCGCCAAACCCTTCGGCGGTAACCGCGATACTGTCAGGGATCGGGGCTTCAAGCGCGGCGATAACCGCGTTCCGCACGGTTTGCGCGCGCCTCAGGGCGATGCGGGCATTTGAAACGGCACCCCCGTCCCCATCGCTGAAGCCTGCAAACACCACCTTGCGTGCCTGCAACGTACCCGCGTCCAGCATTTGCGCCAGTTGCTGAATATTGGCGCGTGACTGCGCGTCCGGACGGGACGATCCGGGCTCGAACCGGACCGACAGGGACAGACGCGACAGGGGGCGCAAGGTCTCGATCATGCGTTGCAACTCCTCCAGTCCGACCTCAGCTCCGCCGGTGACGACCGCATTGGCAAGCCGGTCCCCCTGCACGCCAACCGGCAGGGTTTCAGCCGATTGATCCACATATCCTGCGTCACGTATGGCCATCTGCGCCTCGGGGCTTTGGCTATAGGCCAGAAACTGCCGCGCAATCCGGGGCAGGCGACGTTCCGGCAGATACAGGAACATGGGCATATTCAGCGGGTAATCTTCGGTCTTGATCGACTGGCGGGTCGCGGCCAGCGGATGCCCGCACCCGCCGGTCAACGGCAAAGCGCGGGTGCCATGGGCCGATGCCTTGCTGGCGACCCCGATGGAAAACGGATCCTTTGCCACGGCCGCGGTCAGGTCATGTATGCGATTGTGGCGGATCGCCGTATCGGTCAGGTCCACACCGGCGGTTTTCAGAATCTGATCCTCGACCGCCTGCGCCAGACCCGACCCGGCCTCTGGCACATGCAGTGCAATAGGGGCATCCGGCCCACCCAGCTGCGCCCAGTTGCTGATCTCTCCGGACAGAATACGAGCCATATCTGCCAGAGAAATCTGCCGCATCACGCTGTCGGGGGCCACGACCGGGACCATGGCATCCAGTGCAATGACCCGCGACCGCCGCGTGCGTTTCAGATCGCCCAACCCCGCAGCTTCGGCAGCCTCCCGCTCGGCCTCGCGCATCTCGCGCAGAGCCATCACGATATCCGCCCGGTCTGCGATCAGATCACTGAACCCGCGATCCGTGGTGCCCACGTCAAAGAAAAACCGTGCCAGCGGGGCCGACCGGCCCGCCTGATGCAGCTCGTAAACAAAGGTGCCCTCATCCACGCGGGCGGGGGTCGCGGTCAGGTCTTCCTGACGGGCAAATCCGATGATCAGGGCGGGCAGCACCGTTTCAGCCATCACCGATGATCCGGAAAACTGCACTTCGGCGACGAAATCGATCAGGTTGGGGCAGGCGGGCCCCTCGCACGTGACGCCCGAACCATCCACGGTCAACGTCCCGAATTGCGTATCGACGCGATAGAACTCACCGTCAAAGCTCAGCAGATTGCCGGTCACTTCGACCTTTCCATCATGCGAGGTCAATGTGATGTCCTGCCCAAAAGCACCGGTCGCCACCGTCACGGAAAACAGCGCAGCCACCGCCACACGGAAAAATGTCATAAGAGGTTCAAGCCTGCCTGCGGATTACTTTGCCGCGATTGTCAGGTCTGAGAGCAGATTATTCAACACCAGAAACTCGCCCGCGCGCGAACAATCCGGCAGGGTCACTGACATGTCGCGCGACCGCAGGCGGCGGTCCGACAACAACTCCAGCGACTGCACGTTCAGCGTGTGGCCGCAATTTGCATCGGTCACTTCGGCCTCGACAGTCAGGTCAATCGTGCCCGACTGTTCCGATGTACTGGCCGGGAAAGAATACACTTCGATATTCTGCGTCATACCGGAACCGGACTGGCCCAGACGCACAACCTCTCCGGCGCCTTCTGCAGATGCGTCATCCCAGACATGGCCATCCGCGCCATAGCTGGCACCAAATTCCAGCGCGTGAATCTGCAACTCGGTTTCCCCCTGCCATTGCAAGACAACACGATCAAAACCGGCGATTTCGGGAACGTGAGTGGTGGCGACGGTGCCTGTTTCATCTTCGAAGGAAAACAGGAAGATCGCGTATTCCGAAAGGGCTGGGATCGCCATGTCCAGCGCGCCGCTGGCATCCGTCATCTGGCTAACAGTCAGGCCGCTATGGTGAATTTCTATCCGCTCATTCTTGTGGCACGGCGCTTTCAGCGACAGGTGCGCCAAGGCACCGGGCGCTGCTTTTGCGTGCGCGCTGATCCGGCAGTTCGATGTCTTGGGGGCAGTGGGTACAGCGCGGGGTGCCGGTGTCACATTGACCGGATCGGCATCTGACGCGGTGGCTGATGTCAGCACAATACTGTCTAGCCCCGACAGAATCGAAGACTGATCGGCAACAGAGGCCACATCAATACCGTCCTGCGCGCGGTTCTGCTGCGCAGCTGGTCCGTTCTGCATCAGATAGCCTATGCCCAAGGCACAAGCGACCGTTCCGCACATGGTTACGTAGTTGCGAACTACAAACAAGACACCCTCCCCAGTTGAAGGAGCAGCTTGCACTCTTGCCACGAATCGCGGCCAATTTGTGGCCGCGAGACGGACTCATTGTGATCAGAGGGTGTTAACGTTAGGTCAATCTGCCGTGGCAGTGTTTGAACTTCTTGCCGGATCCGCAGGGGCACGGGTCGTTTCGCGACGGGTTACCCCAGGTTGACGGATCACTCTCGTCAAACCCCGGCAGCGCATCGCCTGACGCCGCAGCTTCGGCCTTGGCCTCGGCCTGACTCGCGGCCTTGTCCACGGCCTGCTGTGCCTGTGCTTGTTGCGCCGCCATCTGCGCCAGCATTTCCTTTTGCTCTTCTTCGGTCAGTGGACGCACGCGCGACAATTGCTGTGTCACGGTTTCCCGCAAACCGTCCAGCATGGATTCGAACAGCTGGAAGCTTTCGTTTTTGTATTCGTTCAGCGGATCGCGCTGGGCATAGCCGCGGAAACCCACGACCGAGCGCAGGTGCTCCAACGTCAGCAGATGCTCGCGCCATTTGCTGTCGATGGTCTGCAACAGAACCTGCTTTTCGATGTTGCGCATGTTTTCGGGACCAAAGGCAACCGCCTTCTGGGCCATCATCTCATCTGCGGCCTTGACCAGGCGCTCGCGCACCTGCTCGTCATCCACACCTTCTTCGGCAGCCCAGTCCTGAACCGGTGCATCGATGGTCAGCTTGTCCTTGATCGCCGCATGCAGACCGTCGGTATCCCACTGTTCCGCATAGGATTTCGGTGGCATGTATTCGTCAATCAGATCGTCAATCACCTGCTCGCGCATATCCGAGACGATCTCGGACAGGTCATTGGCCGACATGATCTCGCGACGCTGGCTAAAGATCACCTTGCGCTGATCGTTCATAACATCGTCGAATTTCAGAACGTTCTTGCGCATGTCAAAGTTGCGGCCCTCGACCTTGGACTGCGCGCGTTCCAGCGACTTGTTCACCCACGGGTGAATGATCGCCTCGCCTTCTTTCATGCCCAGCGTGGTCAGCACCTTGTCCAACCTTTCCGAGCCAAAGATGCGCATCAGGTCGTCTTCAAGGCTCAGGTAGAACACGGTACGACCCGGATCGCCCTGACGGCCCGAACGGCCGCGCAGCTGGTTGTCGATGCGGCGGCTTTCGTGGCGTTCAGACGCCATCACATAAAGGCCACCTGCGGCCAGAACCTTTTCTTTTTCTTCTGCGTGGCGCGCCTCTTCAGCTGCGCGCAGCTCTGACGGATCGGCCTCGGGCTTGTCCGCCATCGCTTGCAGCACCTTCATCTCGACATTGCCACCCAGCTGAATGTCGGTGCCGCGACCGGCCATGTTGGTGGCGATGGTCACCGCGCCCAGACGGCCCGCATCGGCGACGATCTGCGCCTCCTGCTCGTGCTGGCGGGCGTTCAGAACGTTATGGGCGATGCCTTCCTTGGTCAGCATCTGGCTCAGCAGTTCCGATTTCTCGATCGACGTGGTCCCCAGCAGAACCGGCTGGCCCTTTTCCTGGGCTTTCTTGGTCTCTTCGATCATCGCGCCATATTTTTCCATGGCGGTGCGATAGACCTGATCATCCTCGTCCACACGGGCAATCGGCTTGTTGGTCGGAACCTCAACCACGCCCAGGCCGTAAATCTCGGCAAATTCCTCGGCTTCGGTCAGGGCGGTCCCGGTCATGCCGCCCAGCTTGTCGTAAAGGCGGAAATAGTTCTGGAAGGTCACACTGGCCAGCGTCACGTTCTCAGGCTGAATCTGCACGTTTTCCTTGGCTTCGATGGCCTGATGCAGACCCTCGGACAGGCGGCGGCCCGGCATCATGCGGCCCGTGAATTCGTCGATCAGAACGACATTGCCGTCGCGCACGATGTAATCCTTGTCGCGCTGGAACAGCTTGTGCGCGCGCAGACCCTGATTCACGTGATGCACAACGGTCGTGCTTTCCGGGTCATACAGCGAATGGCCTTCAGGAATCAGGCCGGCAGCCAACAGCTGCTGCTCCAGAAACTCGTTGCCCTCATCCGTGAAGGTCACGTTGCGGGCCTTTTCGTCCAACGTGTAGTGTTCGTCGGTCAGACTCGGGATCAGCGCATCGATGGCGGTATACAGGTCCGAGCGGTCCTGTGCCGGGCCCGAGATGATCAGCGGCGTCCGCGCCTCGTCGATCAGGATCGAATCGACCTCGTCTACAATCGCGAAATTGTGGTGTTTCTGGTAAACCTGTTCCAGATCGGCCTTCATGTTGTCGCGCAGATAGTCAAAACCCAGCTCGTTGTTGGTGGCATAGGTGATGTCGCAGGAATAGGCGGCCAGTTTTTCCGCGTCAGGCTGGCCCGACCAGATCACGCCGGTGGTCATGCCCACGGCAGCAAACACCTTGCCCATCCATTCCGCGTCGCGCTTGGCCAGGTATTCGTTCACCGTGACCACATGCACGCCCTTGCCGGTCAGCGCGTTCAGATACGCCGGTAGGGTCGCGACCAGTGTCTTGCCCTCACCCGTCTTCATTTCCGAGATGTTGCCCTGATGCAGGAAAACACCGCCCATCAGCTGCACGTCAAAGGCGCGCAGCCCCAGTGCGCGGCGGGCACCTTCGCGCACGTTGGCAAAGGCTTCGGGCAGCAGATCGTCAAGGCTTTCACCATCCAGCGCGCGTTTGCGCAGGTCTTCTGTCTTGTCGATCAGGCCCTGATCGGACATTTTCTCGAACTCGGGTTCCAGCGCGTTGATCTTCTCGATCAGGGGGCGGGTCGCCTTGATCTTGCGGTCGTTCGGTGTTCCGAACACCTTTTTGGCGAGCGTTCCGAGTCCCAGCATGTTCACTCCAGCGGATCTGTTCTTGTCTTGGTTTTTGACAGGCTTGCCCACCTTGCGCGCAACCCATAGATACGTGGGGTGAAAGGCGGCCCTGTCCAAGGCTTCAAAGCGATGTAAGCGGCAGGTTCCAGAGTGTCAACGCTGCGCCCTGCCGCGGCAAGGAAATAGGATGATTCAATGCCCAAAGGCCTCACTTTTCTGCCATCGCTGGCTCTGACCGCCATGATGGCCCTGCCGCTGGCCGCCGAAACCCAGCCGGATGCATCCACCGTGGTGGCGCGTGTGAACGGGGATGAGATCACTTTGGGTCACGTGATCGCAACCGTTGCCGCCCTGCCGCCGCAATACCAGCAGGCCGAAGATGACGTATTGTTCGACTTCGTGCTGGAACAGCTGATCCAGCAGCAACTGCTGGGGCAACAGCAGGATGGGCTGAACAAACTGAACACGCTGCGGCTGAAAAATGAAGAACGCTCCCTTCTGGCGGTTCAGACCGTCACAGCCCTGACCGATAGCGTTGTCACGGACGAGGCCATTCAGGCAGCCTACGACGCGCAGTACAACGATTTCGCGGGTGAAGACGAATTCGATGCCAGCCACATTCTGGTCGAGACCGAAGAACAGGCCAACGACCTCAAGGCGCAGCTTGATGACGGCGCCGATTTCGCCGAGCTCGCGCGCGCGCATTCCACCGGTCCGTCCGGCCCCAATGGCGGCGCGCTGGGCTGGTTCGGCAAGGGCCAGATGGTACCGGAATTCGAAACAGCCGTGGTCGCGCTTGAAAAAGGGCAGGTGTCCGACCCTGTTCAGACGCAGTTTGGCTGGCATGTGGTCAAGTTGAACGACAAGCGCAAAACCGAAGCGCCCGCGCTGGATGCCGTGCGCGAAGAGCTTGCACAGACCGTTCAGCAGGACGCCATTCAGGCGCGCATCGATGAACTGACACAGCAGGCACAGATCGACCGCCCCGCTTTGGAAGGTGCCGGACCCGAAGTCCTGCGCCAGCTGGACCTGATTCAGGAGTAATCCCCGTGGCCAAGATCACCAAGGTGTCGCCGCTGGCGCCAGCGTCCTTCCCTGATTTGCCTGCAATTGACGGTGTGCGGTTCGCCACCGTCGCGGCGGGCGTGCGATATCAGGGCCGCACCGATGTCATGCTGGCCGTGCTGGACCCGGGCACATCTGTGGCCGGGGTCTTTACCCGTTCAGCCACGCGTGCAGCGCCGGTTCTGGATTGTCAGGACAAGATCGGCGGGCCCAGCGATGGCCCGGCGGCGATCCTGGTGAATTCGGGTAATGCCAATGCCTTTACCGGGCATTATGGTCAGACCTCGGTGGCCGAGGTGACGCAGGCCATCTCGAAGGCGACAGGTGTTCCGGTCGAGCGGGTCTTTACCTCCTCAACCGGCGTCATCGGTGAGCCGCTGGCGCATGACCGCATCATTGCCAAGCTTGAAACGCTGAAGGCGGATCTCAGCCGTCACGCGATCGAAGACGCCGCACGCGCGATCATGACCACCGACACCTTCCCGAAAGGGGCCGTGGCGCAGGTCGAAATTGATGGCAAAACAGTCTCTATTGCGGGGATTGCCAAGGGGTCCGGCATGATTGCGCCAGATATGGCGACCATGCTGGTCTATATCTTCACCGACGCGCAGGTCGAACAATCGGCGTTGCAGGCGATGCTGGGGGCGCAGACAGACCGGACGTTCAACTGCATCACCGTGGACAGCGATACATCCACCTCGGACAGCCTGCTGCTGTGCGCCACCGGCGCTTCGGGTGTGGACGCCACCGGCAATGCGGCCTTCGCCGAGGCGCTGGAGGCTGTGATGCTGGATCTGGCCCAGCAAGTGGTGCGCGATGGCGAAGGTGCCACGAAATTCGTCGAAATCCGCGTGACAGGGGCCGCAACAGACGCTGACGCCAAGATCCATGGCCTTGCCATCGCCAACTCTCCGCTGGTCAAAACCGCCATCGCGGGCGAAGACCCGAACTGGGGTCGTATCGTCATGGCCATCGGTAAATCCGGTGCCGCGGCGGATCGCGACCTGCTGAGCATTTCGTTCGGCGACATCCTTGTGGCCGAAAAAGGCTGGGTCAGCCCCGATTACAGCGAAGACGCAGCCGCCGCATATATGAAAGGTCAGGATCTGGTCATCGCCGTTGATCTGGGTCTGGGCGCGGGCAAATCCACCGTCTGGACCTGCGATCTGACCCACGGATATATCGAGATCAACGCGGATTACCGCTCGTGAAAACCGTGCTGGTCTCTGCAGTCGCCCTGATCGACATCGAGGGCCGGGTGCTGTTGGCCCAACGCCCCGAGGGTAAATCCATGGCCGGTCTTTGGGAATTTCCCGGCGGCAAGATCGAACCCGGCGAAACCCCCGAGGCCGCCTTGATCCGCGAATTGCACGAGGAGCTGGGCATCGACACTTGGGCCTCGTGCCTTGCCCCCCTGACCTTCGCCAGCCACAGCTATGATGATTTCCACCTGCTCATGCCGCTGTTCGCCTGCCGCAAATGGCAGGGTATCCCACAGTCGAAAGAGGGGCAGGCGCTGAAATGGGTCCGCGCAAATGACCTGCGCAATTACCCCATGCCCGCAGCGGATGTGCCCCTGATCCCGATTCTTCGGGATTGGTTGTAAGGGCTCAAGGGGCGTCGGGCGCAAACGGCCCGGATTTCAGCTTGGCGGATTTATTTGCCGATTTGTGGTAGTGTTCGAGTGCTTTCTCATTGGTGAAGGAGTACCTCGTTATGATTGCAAGTCGAGTTGGAAAGCTTTGGGTGCCCAGGATTGTTTTGATTTTGGCTTTTCTTATTTCAGCGGTTCATAGTGCCAAAGCAGATGATGCGAAGGCTTCGATAACGGTCATGACCGAAGAACAGGCCCGAATTGACCGCTACGTCGAACTCGATTTTGCGCGGCAGGATCTTTTGTTTCACCAGACAAGTACGATCCTGGCCCTATACGGTGATTACAACTCCTACACCAAATCGGATGGCACTCAGGCCAATGGCTCTGACATGACGCGCTTCAGAAATCGGGTCACTGAATACGTGCCCGCTGCCATTGTGGATTTCCGCCGAAAGTCCCAAAGAGACAAATCAATTTCAGAGGATGAGGCAAGCAAGGCGGAAGCCGCCGAAGCTCTGATGGAAGAGATGCTTTTGGCCGCAGGTGAAATCATTGAACTTTGCGACGCCAACAAGCCCTATGAGGCAAGTCTAGTTTACCGCGATAAGACAATGCCCTTGAACACGAAACTTTTAGGGTTGCTGTACACGTTGCGCTCAACATCTGTTGGTCGTTTTAAAAAAGCAGCACTAAAAGCTAAGTATCAGTAACCGCGCCAACCTGCCGAAGGTCGTATTCTGTTTGCCGGTACGCCATCCCTGTTGAACACGGGACCTGTTTGGTATGGCAATAGCTTGGGACTATCGGGTTCCTCGTGACAGTCTGCATTTGTACATCTTGTACAAAACGTAACATCACCCCTCTGCACCTGTTACAATTCGTAAGAATTGAGAAAACATCAGGAAAAAGTTGACGCTGATCGTGCGGGTGTCCCAAATCGGGGCACTGGCATCCGGGGGCTTTCCCGGATCCGCCATTTCCGGCTTTGAGGAGGCCGGATGGGGAGGAGAATAAGATTGGCTCAGACGCAGTCGGGCGCCGAAGGGTTGCACTCCCTTCCGGCGCTTCTACACCGCAACGCGACCCAGTTCGGGGATGCCCCGGCCTATCGGGAAAAAGAATTTGGGATCTGGCAATGCTGGACCTGGGCTGAAGCGGCCAAGGAAATTCGCGCGCTCGCCCTTGGATTTCTTGAAATTGGCGTTGAGCGCGGTGACCACATTGCCGTGATCGGACGCAACCGGCCAGCGCATTACTGGACCATGGTCGCGGCACAGATGGTCGGTGCAATTCCGGTGCCTCTGTATCAGGACGCAGTCGCCGAAGAGATGACCTATGTGATGGAACATTGCGGCGCGAAATATGTCGTCTGCGGTGATCAGGAACAGGTCGACAAGGTCATCGAAATTCAGGAAAAAGTGCACCAGATCAAGCACATCCTCTATACCGACAAGCGGGGGATGCGGAAATACGACCACAGCCAGATGAACGCGCTGGAAGACCTCATGGCCGAAGGTCAGGCAGGACATCAGCGGTTTGATGCAGAGCTGGACAAGCGCATCTCTGAGATCACCTATAACGACACCTGCGTCATGCTTTATACCTCGGGCACAACGGGCAAGCCCAAGGGGGTGGTTCTGTCGAACCGCAACGTGATCGAAAGCGCCAAGAATTCAGCGATCTTCGACCATTTGACCCGAGATGAAGATATCCTTTCCTACCTTCCAATGGCATGGGTCGGGGATTTCATCTTTTCCATCGGTCAGGCCTATTGGTGCGGGTTCTGCGTAAACTGCCCGGAAAGCGCCGACACGATGATGACCGACCTGCGCGAAATCGGGCCGACCTATTTCTTCGCCCCACCACGCGTGTTTGAAAGCCAGCTGACCAATGTAATGATCCGGATGGAGGATGCGAGCAAGCTGAAGCAGCGCATGTTCCATCACTTCATGGCGCATGCCAAAAAGGTGGGTGGCAAGTTGCTGGATGGCAAACCCGTCGGCTTTGGCGACCGGATGAAATACGCGCTGGGTAACCTGCTGGTCTACGGGCCGCTCAAGGATACGCTGGGCTATGGCCGGTTCCGGGTTGGCTATACCGCGGGTGAAGCTATCGGACCGGAAATCTTTGATTTCTATCGATCTTTGGGCATCAACCTGAAACAGCTTTATGGCCAGACCGAAGCAACCGTGTTCATTACCGTGCAGCCGGATGGCGAGGTTCGGGCCGACACGGTTGGAGTGCCCGCGCCGGATGTCGAGATCAGGATCGACGACAAGGGCGAGATCCATTACCGCTCACCCGGCGTGTTTGTCGAATATTACAACAACCCGGATTCCACGGCATCGACCAAAGATGCCGAAGGCTGGGTGGCAACGGGTGATGCCGGGTTCATCGAGGAAAGCAGCGGCCATCTGCGGATCATCGACCGCGCCAAGGACGTGGGCAAAATGGCCGACGGGTCCATGTTTGCGCCGAAATATGTCGAGAACAAGCTGAAATTCTATCCCGATATTCTCGAGGTCGTTCTGTTCGGAAACGGCAAGGATCGCTGCGTGGCCTTTATCAATATTGACCTGACAGCGGTCGGCAATTGGGCGGAACGCAACAACGTGGCCTATGCCTCCTATCAGGAACTGGCAGGCCATCCGCGTGTGTTAGAGACGATCAAGGCGCATGTGGAAGAGGTCAACAAATCGGTAGCAGCTGATGAAATGCTGTCCGGTTGCCAGGTGCATCGCTTTGTCGTTCTGCACAAGGAACTGGACGCTGATGATGGTGAGATGACGCGCACCCGGAAAGTGCGGCGCGGGTTTGTCGAAGAGAAGTTCCACGACATCATTGCGGCGCTTTATGACGGGTCCGAAAGCGTGTCGACCAAGACCGAAGTGACCTATGAAGATGGGCGCAAGGGAGCGATCAGCGCGACGCTGAAAATCGTGGATGCGCCGGTTGTACCGGTTGCGCAGCACAAGGTGGCAGCGGAATGAGGGCCGCCATAGCACCGCGCGACCTGCGGCCATCACCCCGCCCGCCATCCCGTTTATGCGCAAGTCAGGGAGTGACTGATGCTGGATAACGCCGAAGGATATGTCACCGAAGACGGTCGCAAGATCGGCGGCGTGGTGATGGAAATGAAGAACATCACCCTGCGCTTTGGCGGCGTCGTGGCGATCAAGGATATCTCGTTCGATATTCGCGAGGGTGAGATTCGCGCCATCATCGGGCCGAACGGGGCCGGGAAATCGTCGATGCTGAACGTTATCTCGGGGTTCTATGTCCCGCAGGAGGGCGAGGTCTGGTTCCACGGATCAAAACGCCCGCCCATGCGCCCCTTTGAGGTGGCGCAGCAGGGAATCGCGCGGACGTTCCAGAACATCGCCCTGTTCGAGGGGATGAGTGTTTTGGACAACGTCATGACCGGGCGCTTGAACTTCATGCAGACCAACATCCTCCAGCAGGCGTGGTGGAAGGGAAAGGCCGAGGCGGAAGAGGTTGAAAACCGTGAGGCGGTCGAGAAGATCATCGATTTCCTTGAAATCCAACACATCCGCAAGACACCCGTTGCGCGCCTGCCTTATGGCCTGAAAAAACGCGTCGAACTGGCTCGCGCACTGGCAGCAGAGCCAAAGCTCTTGCTGCTGGATGAACCGATGGCGGGCATGAATGTCGAAGAGAAAGAGGACATGAGCCGCTTTATCCTCGACGTGAATGACGAATTCGGCACCACCATCGCCCTGATCGAACACGATATGGGCGTGGTGATGGACCTGAGCGACCGCGTGGTCGTGATGGATTACGGCAAGAAGATTGGTGACGGTACACCCGACGAGGTGCGCAACAATCAGGAAGTCATCGACGCCTATCTGGGGGTCAGCCATGACTGAGACCAAAGCAGATATCCGGGGAGGCACATATGCCTGAGCAGTTAATCTTTGCCACGGAGGTCATCCTTAACGGTCTGATGGCCGGGGTGCTTTATGCGCTGGTCGCGCTGGGCTTTGTGCTTATCTACAAGGCATCCGGGATTTTCAATTATGCGCAAGGGGTTATGGCCCTGTTTGCGGCGATGACGCTGGTCGGGATCATGAACGGGCAGGTGCCTTTCGCGCATTTGATCAACGCGACCTTCGGCACTCATGTCTATAACTTCGGCTGGAACATCCCCGCCCTGCTGGCGATCATCCTGACAATGGGCGTGATGGTTCTGCTGGCCTGGTGTGTGCAGCGCTTTGTCATGCGGCATCTGGTTGGGCAGGAGCCGATCATCCTGTTCATGGCCACGATCGGTCTGGCCTATTTCCTAGAAGGCGTGGCCGACCTGATGTGGGGCTCCGAGATCAAGACGCTGGATGTGGGTCTGCCGCAGGGCATCAACCTGTGGATCGACGAGGTCACCTTTAACATCTTCGGCTATGGCTTCTTCATCGACAACCTCGACATCGTGGCAACCGTGATTGCGGCGCTTCTGGTGGCGGCACTGGTGGCCTTCAGCCAGTACACAAAGCAGGGCCGGGCCATGCGCGCGGTGGCGGATGACCATCAGGCGGCACTTTCGGTCGGGATCTCGCTCAACTTCATCTGGGTCATGGTCTGGTCGGTGGCCGGGTTCGTGGCGCTGGTCGCGGGGATCATGTGGGGCACCAAATCGGGCGTACAGTTCTCGCTGTCGCTGATCGCGCTCAAGGCGCTGCCGGTGTTGATGCTGGGCGGGTTCACATCGATCCCCGGTGCCATCGTCGGCGGTCTGATCATCGGAGTAGGCGAGAAGTTGTTCGAATTCTCGATTGGCCCGCTGGTCGGCGGCGCGACCGAAAACTGGTTCGCCTATGTGCTGGCGCTGATCTTTCTGGTGTTCCGACCGCAGGGTCTGTTTGGGGAGAAGATCATTGAGAGGGTATAGATGGATAACCTGAACCCCCTTTTCAAAGCCCTGCCGATTGCCTTGCTGATTTATGGGCTGACCCGTTCGCTGGTTGAGTGCTTTGAGATCAACCTGGCAGGTTCAAGTATTGCAATGACAGGCAATACGGAATGGCAGATGAGGATGCTTGTTTACGCAGGATATTTGCGGGCGATGGATTCATTGTTCTTCTACGCAGCCTTGGCCGGAGTGGTTCATTGGCTGAACGTTAGAACCAGAGGTGCCCCGGCATGACCAAACTGATCGCCATCATCAACGTGGTCGCATGGGCGGGGTTCTGGGCCTTTGGATATATCGCGCTGACCTCGAATGACCTGACAGACAGTCAGCTTACGATTGCCGCGATCCTGGCCTTTGCCGGTCTGATCATGGGTGTTCTGGCCTACCTGAAACTCGTGCGCGCCTCTGAGGCGAGCGGATATGCCAAAGGGTCCAGCCAGCTGGACGCCGCGACCCGGAACCGGGCGCAGGAAGAATGGGGAAAGTAACAGATGTTCTATCGTGAGGCCGGAGATTTCAAAACCTCCTACGTGGATGACAGCCAGACTTTCCCGATCAAGTTCGACCGGTATCGGTACTATGTCGTTCTGGCGGTGGCGTTCGGGATCATTCCGTTCATCATCAACGACTATTGGGCAAACGCCCTGCTGCTGCCCTTTCTGATCTATGCCATCGCGGCGATCGGATTGAACATACTTGTGGGCTATTGCGGGCAGGTCAGCCTTGGTACAGGCGGTTTCATGGCGGTGGGTGCTTATGCCTGCTACAAGTTGATGACCGCATTTCCAGACGTCAGCATGTTCATTCATGTCCTGCTGGCCGGTGGTATCACCGCGATTGTAGGCGTTTTGTTTGGCCTGCCTTCCCTGCGGATCAAGGGGTTCTATCTGGCGGTGGCGACGCTTGCGGCACAGTTCTTTCTGGTGTGGCTCTTCAACCGGGTGCCGTGGTTCTACAACTACTCGGCCTCGGGTCAGATCAACGCGCCAGAACGTGACGTGTTCGGCATTATCATCTCGGGCCCGAACGCCCCGGCTTGGGCGACCTACCTGTTCTGTCTGATCTTCCTGACCGCCAGCGCGATTATTGCGCGCAACCTGACCCGCGGCACGACCGGGCGGACATGGATGGCGATCCGCGACATGGATATCGCCGCGGAAATCATCGGGGTGAACCCGTTGAAGGCCAAGATCAGCGCTTTCGCTGTCAGCTCGTTCTTTGTGGGCATCGCAGGGGCCTTGTTCTTTGCCGTCTATCTTGGCGCGGTCGAGGTGGGCGAAGCATTCGGCATTCAGAAGTCGTTTCTGGTGCTGTTCATGGTGATTATCGGCGGGTTAGGCTCGATTTTCGGGTCTTTTGCCGGGGCGGCGTTCCTGGTGCTGCTGCCGGTTCTGCTCAAACTGGTTGGCGTCGATCTTCTGGGTTGGCCGACCGATATCGTTGCCCATCTTCAGCTGGTGATCGTGGGCGCGCTGATCATCATGTTCCTGATCCTCGAGCCCCACGGTCTGGCCCAGTTGTGGCGCGTGGCGAAAGAGAAACTCAGACTCTGGCCGTTCCCGCACTGAGGGCTGGCCCAATCATAAAGACGGGTGATCAAGCCCGAACTCAATATCGGATCAATCAAGGGAGGAGACACCCGATGAACAAGAAACTGGCAACTGTGGCGCTGAGCGCCCTGATGGCGGCAGGACCTGCGATGGCGGATCTTGTGTTCCCGTCGCTCAGCTATCGAACCGGGCCCTATGCGGCCGGTGGTATTCCATTCGCGGACGGTTACGCCGACTATTTCACGCTTCTGAACGAGCGGGACGGTGGCATTGGCGGTGTACCCGCAAACGTGATCGAATGCGAAACCGGGTATAACACCGAAAAAGGCGTGGAATGCTATGAATCCACCAAAGGTGAAGGCGCGCTGGTGTATCAGCCGCTGTCGACCGGTATCACCTATCAGCTGATCCCCAAAGTGACCGCCGACGGCATTCCGCTGCACACGATGGGGTATGGCCGGACCTCGGCTGCGAACGGCAAAGTGTTCAGCCACGTGTTCAACTATCCGGCCAACTACTGGAATGGTGCGTCCGGTGCGATCAACTATCTGTTGGAGGAAAATAGCGGTGACCTGAGCGGTAAGAAGATTGCGCTGGTCTATCACAACTCGGCCTATGGCAAGGAACCGATCCGGACATTGGAAACTCTGGCCGAAAAGCATGGGTATGAGCTGTCCCTGCTGCCGGTTGATCACCCGGGCCAAGAGCAGAAGTCGCAATGGCTGCAAATTCGCCGCGAAAAGCCTGACTATGTCATCATGTGGGGCTGGGGCGTCATGAACCAGGTTGCGGTTCAGGAAGCGGCCAACATCCGTTTCCCGATGGAAAACTTCATCGGTGTCTGGTGGTCGGGCGCGGAATTCGACGTTGAGCCTGCTGGCGAAAAAGCGACCGGTTACAAGGCGCTGACCTTTACCGGCCTTGGCATGGACTATCCTGTATATGACGACCTGAAAAAGTACGTCGTTGACTCGGGCAAGGCCGCAGGTGCCGGCGATCAGCTGGGTACAGTTCAGTACAACCGTGGGCTTTATGCCGCCATGCTGGCAGCCGAGGCTGTGAAAACGGCGCAGGCGATGCACGGAACCGCTGATATCGACGCGTCGATGATGCGCGATGGCATGGAAGCACTGGAAATGACCAACGCCAAGATGGAAGCGCTTGGTATGTCCGGGTTCGGCCCTGAATTCTCGGTCTCTTGCGAAAACCACGGCGGCCCCGGTCTTGTCGGTGTTGTTCAGTGGGATGCGGCGACTGGCGCCTGGAACCCCGTACAGGACTTCAAACCGACAGATGCCGAAGTTATCGGCGCGTTGATCGAAGAAGATTCCGGTGCCTACGCAACCGAAAACAGCATCTCGCCACGTTGCGAGTAAGGCATGTTGCGCCACGGATGTGATCCTTGGCGTTCAGACAACCGGAGCGGCGGGTTACCTGCCGCTCCTCACGAACAGCCCCGGAACGGGCAGGCATGAGGAAACGCGCTGATGCTGGATGCGGCACAAACCACTGACGTGCAGGCGGAAACCCTGCTTGAGGTCAATAATATCGAGGTAATCTACAACCACGTGATCCTCGTGTTGAAAGGCGTCAGCCTGAGTGTTCCAAAGGGCGGCATCACAGCATTGCTGGGTGGCAATGGCGCGGGCAAGACAACCACGCTCAAGGCCGTTTCGAACCTGCTGCATTCCGAACGCGGTGAAGTCACCAAAGGTTCGATCAAGTATCGCGGCCAGAACGTGCATGAAAGCGATCCGGCCGATCTGGTTGAAAAGGGTGTCATTCAGGTGATGGAAGGCCGCCATTGTTTCGAGCACCTTACCGTCGAGGAAAACTTGCTGACCGGTGCTTATACCAGAAAAGACGGGGCGGCTGCGGTCCAGCAGGACCTTGAGATGGTTTACGCATATTTCCCCCGACTCAAGGAACGCCGCCGGTCGCAGGCAGGCTATACGTCGGGTGGGGAACAGCAGATGGTTGCCATGGGGCGGGCGTTGATGTCGCGGCCCGAGACGATTTTGCTGGACGAACCTTCAATGGGTCTTGCTCCGCAGTTGGTCGAAGAGATTTTCAGTATCGTGAAGGACCTCAACGAAAAAGAGGGCGTGTCATTTCTGCTAGCAGAGCAGAACACCAACGTCGCCCTGCGCTTTGCGCATTACGGCTACATTCTTGAATCCGGGCGTGTCGTGATGGATGGCCCGGCCGCTGACCTGCGCGAAAACCCGGATGTGAAAGAGTTTTATCTGGGCATGTCCGACGAAGGCCGCAAAAGCTTTCGTGATGTGCGGTCCTATCGTCGTCGCAAAAGGTGGCTGTGAGCGGATGGAGGATATGGCGATGACCTATTTCGACGCACTCGAAACACGCTCGGCAGACGAACGCGCCTCAGATCAGGCCAGGGCACTTGTGGAACAGATCAAGCGCGCGATGTCGGCCCCTGGATTTGCGTCGCATCTGTCAGAATCAGACACTAATAAGGTAAAGTCTGCAGAAGATTTGCCGACATTGCCCGTTCTGCGGAAATCGGATTTGACCCGGGCACAGGCCAAACGCCCCCCGTTTGGCGGATTCACGGTAAAACCCGCGCGGCATTTCCATCATGTGTTCCAGTCGCCCGGGCCGATTTATGAGCCGGGCAGCACTGATCACGACTGGTGGCGCATGGGCCGTTTCCTGAATGCCGCGGGTGTTGGCGCAGGGGACATCGTCCAGAACTGTTTTGGGTATCATCTGACCCCGGCCGGTATGATCTTTGAAAATGGCGCACGGGCTGTTGGCGCGGCTGTTCTGCCCGCAGGAACCGGACAAACCGAGTTGCAGGTGACTGCTGCCCGTGACGTTGGCTGTACGGCCTATGCAGGTACGCCGGATTACCTGAAGGTCATTCTGGACAAAGCCGACGAGATGGGCGTTTCACTGCATTTCTCGAAAGCCGCCGTTGGCGGAGGCGCTTTGTTCCCGTCTTTGCGACAGGAATATGCCGACCGGGGTATCTCGTGCCTGCAATGTTACGCGACGGCGGATCTGGGCAATATCGCTTATGAAAGCGCCGCGATAGACGGGATGATCATCGACGAGCACGTGATTGTCGAGATTGTGACACCTGGAACCGGAACTCCGGTGGCAGCGGGTGAGGTGGGTGAGGTCGTGGTGACCTCTCTCAACCCAGATTACCCGCTGATCCGCTTTGCGACGGGCGACCTGTCCGCCGTGATGCCGGGGATTTCCCCCTGCGGTCGCACGAACACCCGGATCAAAGGTTGGATGGGGCGTGCAGATCAGACGACCAAGATCAAAGGTATGTTCGTGCGTCCGGAACAGGTTGCCGCTTTGGTCGACAAGCATGAAGAGATCGTCAAGGCTCGAGTCATCGCCACCCGTCAGGGCGAGATGGATTCGATGACTGTCCAGATCGAAAGCACAGGCGGGGATGATACGGCATATGCCAGATCTGTGGCCGAAGTGCTGAAACTGAAGGGCGCAATCGAAGTCGTCGCCCCCGGCTCGCTGCCCAAAGACGGGTTGGTGATCGAGGATCAGCGCGTCTACGAATAGTGGTGAATAACAGGTCTGCGGCAGTTTGTGCCGCAGATTTGTTGACCGACGCACTGGTGTTTCCGAGCATTTTGGTCGATTAAAGGCAGACCCTAAGCCTTTGCCAATCAAAAGCCGGGATGATGACCCAGATCGACTATTCAGAAAACGGATCACGCAATCGCGGTGTACGCGGCACACGGCTGTTGGCCGCTGTCGCCTATCTTGTCGCCGCCGCGTGCCTTTTGCCCATGGTGGCCGTGGTTCTGGCAGCGGTGACTGGCGGGACAGATACGATCTCGCACCTGATGGGCACGGTGTTGCCCAGCTATACCGTGACGACCCTGATCCTTGTGGTGCTGGTCGCGGCGGGTACGTTCAGTATCGGCACGGGCGCTGCCTGGTTGGTGACGATGACCCGCTTTCCCGGCGTCAGGATCCTTGAGATCGCGCTGGTCTTGCCCTTGGCCTTTCCGGCATACGTGCTTGCCTATGCATACACCTTTATTCTGGATCATCCGGGTATCGTTCAAAGCACTTTGCGGGATGTAACGGGTTGGGGGCCGCGCGACTACTGGTTCCCTGAAATCCGCTCGACCGGGGGCGCTGCGGTGATGCTGATTCTGGTGCTGTACCCTTATGTCTACCTGCTGGCACGGGCTGCGTTCCTGCAACAAAGTGCTTCGGCGTTTCTGGCGGCGCGGGCGCTGGGCAACAATCCATGGCTGGCGTTTCGGCGCGTCTCGCTGCCGATGGCGCGCCCGGCAATTGCCGGTGGTGTGCTTCTGGCGATCATGGAGACCATCGCCGATTTCGGAACCGTGTCTTATTTCGGTGTGCAGACCTTTGCGACCGGGATTTACACCAGCTGGTTTTCCATGGCCGACCGAGCAGCGGCGGCGCAGCTGGCCTGGTGCCTGCTTGTCTTTGCGCTGATCATGGCTGTGGCCGAGCGCACCCAACGCGGCAAGGCAAAATACTATCAGGCCGGAAAGAAACATGCTGCCCAACCGGCGGAACATTTGACCGGTCTTCGCGCCGCCGCAGCATTCCTGTTATGTACGATACCCGTTATTTTCGGGTTTCTGCTGCCCGTTATCATACTGGTCGAGATGGGTTTGGAATCGGAACAGAACCTGCTGTCGCGGCGCTATATCGGTTTCATCCAGAACTCGCTGATCCTCGCCGGAACGGCTGCGGTTGTCACTGTCTTTGCGGCGATCTGTGTCGGGTTCTTTCAACGCCTGAGACCCGGGCGCGCGTCGTCTGCGACGGCCTATATGGCGCGGCTGGGATATGCCGTGCCCGGTGGCGTCATTGCAGTCGGCTTGATTGTACCTTTCGCCAGCTTTGACAACGCGTTGGATGCCTGGATGCGGCAGACCTTCGATGTATCGACTGGGTTGTTGGTGACAGGTTCGATTTGGTTGCTGGTCGCCGCTTACATGGTGCGATTCCTTGCCGCCGCGCTCAGCGCCTATGAGGGGGGGCAAAGCACGGTTCATGCCAATATGGATGCCGCGGCCCGCTCGCTGGGGCAAACACCGTTGGGAACATTGCGGCGCGTTCACCTTCCCATTCTGACACCGTCGCTGCTGACCGCGCTGTTGATCGTCTTTGTTGATGTGATGAAGGAATTGCCCGCCACCTTGATCATGCGCCCGTTCAACTTCGACACACTAGCCGTACAGGCGTACAGGCTTGCCTCGGATGAGAGACTTGAAGGCGCAGCCGTGCCGTCGCTGGTCATTCTGGCGGTCGGCCTGCTGCCGGTAATCCTGATTTGCCGTCAGGTTGGTCGGCGGTAACACTTGTCTTGTAAATGCCGGACAACAGCGCATCAGGCTTGATTCAAACATGATTTCCGGCAAGGCTGGAGGTATGAATATGCAGCCTCCCAACCGGTTTTCGGCAAACGCAGCGCAGATGCCCGTGGCCTTTGACCGGCATGAGATGTCGCAAATCCTGTCCGTTTATGGACGGATGGTCGCCGCCGGAGAGTGGCGAGACTATGGTATCTCAAACCTGCGCGATATGGCGGTGTTCTCGATCTTCCGTCGCACCGCAGAGCACCCGATCTACCGCGTCGAAAAGCACCCGCGCCTGAAGTCCCGGCAGGGGATGTACTCAGTCATAGGTATGGATGGCCGCATCCTGAAACGCGGCCATGATCTACGCGCGGTACTGCGGGTGCTGGAACGCAAGCTCATCCGGGCCGTAAACCCGGATTAGAGCCTTTTTCGCGCTGTAACAGGCCCGTCACCCTGATCCTGAATGCGCTGAATCGCCCGGTCCATCGGTTCGTACACAACCGCCATATGGCTGGCGTTAGCGTGTAAAATCATGTTGTCGCCCGAAAACCAGGCCACGTGCCCTTTCCAGAACAGCAAATCCCCACGCTGCGCAGGTGATTCAGCTGACAGGACAGCGCCCAAGGCTTGTTCCTGATCGCCGCTATCGCCGGGGCAGGGAATACCGCAGGCCAGCAACGCGGCCTGAACAAGCCCCGAACAATCGATACCGAACCGGCTGTTTCCGCCCCACAGATAAGGCGTACCCAGAAACAACTCAGCCACGGCAACCGGATCGCGCGGTTTTTCTGCAATTGGGGCCGTGTGAACCTTTGGGACAAAACCCAAATCGGTCTGCACAAACCGATCCGTTTCGGCAGTCGCATGGATTTTACTTCCGTAACTCAGAGAAACGAGATCGCGACTTTTGATATCGGGGGCCACGTAGGCATGTGTTGCCGGCGCATTGATCCAATGCGTTGCAGGCATATCCTCGGACAGGTGGTCTGTTTCCAGCCAACCAGCATATCCGTCTTTTTCCGCGACGATCCTGCTCCACCCGTCGTTGTTTTCTGCGACGTGAACCGTGTCCCCCAACAGCAACTGCCGGTCACGCGGTCCGTCAGGAACACGCAACAGGTCGACGACCGGTTTGGAAATGCGGTGCTTGGTCATAACCCCAATACCTTCGGTAAAGCCGACAGCACTGCGCGTGTTCCCTGACCCAGACCGCCTTTTGTGCGGCCGGGTTCATTGCTGGGTTGCCACGCGTAGATGTCAAAATGGACATAGCGGCTGGACCCTACGAACCGGCGCAGAAACAGCGCGGCGGTGATAGACCCGGCAAACCCTCCCGAGGGGGCATTGTCCAGATCGGCAATGCCGGGTTCGATCATCGACTCGTAGGGTGTGTGAAACGGCATTCTCCAGACCGGATCGGCAGACGTTTTGGCTGCTTGTGCCAAGGCCATCGCACAGCTTTCGTCGTCGGTGTAAAACGGGGCCAGATCAGGGCCTACGGCCACGCGCGCCGCTCCGGTCAGCGTCGCCATCGAGATCACCAGATCGGGATTCCCTTCATCCGCCAAAGTCAGCGCATCAGCCAGAACCAGACGCCCTTCGGCGTCGGTATTGTTGATTTCAACGGTCAGACCCTTGCGTGAGGTCAGGATATCACCGGGGCGGAAGGCATTGCCTGATACCGCGTTTTCAACGGCCGGGATCAGAACCCGCAGTTGCAGGGGAAGGTCCAGCGCCATGATCATCCGGGCCAGTCCTAACACATTGGCCGCGCCACCCATGTCTTTTTTCATCAAGCCCATGGAAGCGCCCGGTTTCAAATTCAGCCCGCCGGTATCGAAACATACACCTTTGCCCACCAGTGTCAGTCTGGGGCCACTGGTGCCCCAGTTCAGTTCGATCAGCCGGGGGGCCTGTTCCGCGGCCCGCCCTACCGTGTGAATCATGGGAAAGTTCTGGTCCAGCAGCGCTTTGCCAGTGATCACCTTGCAAGACGCGCCGAATTCATCCGCCAGAACCTCGACCGCTTGCTGCAACTGATCCGGTCCCATATCCGAAGTGGGCGTGTTGACCAGATCGCGCGTCAGAGCCTCGGCATTTGCCATGGCTTCAATACGGGTGGCGTTGATGCCATCAGGTGCAATCAACGCCGCTGACCCTCCGGTCTGGGATGCGTATCGATCAAAGGCATAGCCAGTCATCAGCCAGCCAAGACACTCCATCTCCAACAAATCCGCAGGAATGCCCGAAGCAAGGCTGTAGGTTCCTTCCGGAAACGCCAAAGCCGCTGCGGCAAGAGGGAACCGTTTGCGCGCGCGTTTGTCTTCGGTTCCGTAACCAGCCAGCGCGAATTCAATTGCGCCGTTCGTGGCTGGCACAAGCAAGGCCTGCCCGAGCGCGCCGGAAAACCCGTTTGCTGCGACCCAGGATTGCACACGCTCGGGCTGATCCAGAAGCCAGCCGTCCAAATCCGGCTGCGCGATCACATGAAGCGGTACTGAAGGGTCAGAGGATGGGGCGAAGGACAGTGTCATGGGCGCCTCGACAGATTGTTTCTGTGCACAGACTAGCCGCGCATATTCTGCCCGCAACCCCTGTCAGACTGAAAGGTCCTGTTGATCCCAGACGGCTGTCAATGACCGCTCCCCAACGCGGATCAGACGTCCCAGCGTCGCGCCCGCTGCTACTGCGTCGCCGGCATCGACGGCCTGTGCCACGTCCCCTGCAACCCTGGCCAGAACCGTCATCCCGACCTGTTCGGAAATCGCGACCAGGGACCTTGCGCATTTGCGCAATTCGGCCCACTCGCGCTGACGCCAAAAACGTTCGCAGTTCGACAGGCGCACTGCCAGTTCTTCGATGGTGCGGCACAGCACATCCAACGCGTTCTTGTCGCCCAGTTGACGGTAAAGGCCACTTAGCTGGTCCGAATCCAGACGGACGGATTCCTTGTGTTCAAGCGTGATAATTTTTTCCACCACATTCACCCTAATTCTGACGCCCCCACGGCGCAGGTTTGATACTGGTGACAAATTCCTTTGCAAAACCTTGCAGAGAAACCGGATAATTACTCGAATTTTCCTAGAATTCAGTTTAGAGGATCGGTCAGCGACAAGAACGGGGACACCGTAATGGAATTTGCCAAACCTTTGCCGAGCTATCTGGTCACGCGGTATCACGGCTGGAAAGCGACCACATATTCAGAAAACCAGGTCTGGTTCAAGCGGCTGGCAGATGAAGGGCAGCGGCCCCGGGCGATGGTGATTTCCTGCTGCGACAGCCGGGTCCATGTGACCTCGATGTTCGGTGCCGATCAGGGCGATTTCTTTATCCACCGCAATATCGCCAATCTGGTGCCACCCTATGCGCCGGACGGTGATCATCACGGTACCAGCGCAGCAATCGAGTATGCCGTCACTTCTCTCAAGGTTGCGCATCTGATGGTTCTTGGCCATTCGCAATGCGGTGGTGTTCAGGGCTGTATCGACATGTGCAAGGGTCAGGCGCCGCAACTGGACGCAAAAGAAAGCTTTGTCGGTCGCTGGATGGACATTCTGAAACCAAAATTCGAACTTGTCGCTGATATCGAAGACAGCCTCGAACAAGCCCGGCAGCTGGAACGCCAGTCGGTTGTCGCGTCGCTTGAAAACCTGATGACGTTCCCGTTCATCTCGTCAGCGGTCGAAAAAGGCACTCTGAGCCTGCACGGGTTGTGGACCGATATCGGTGCTGGCGGGTTAGAGAGTTTCGACCCAATACAGAAGAAATTTGTCCCGGTGTGACGACGGTTCATAGTGAATAATTGATGCGGAATACGGCTCTGATTCCGGGCCGTTTTTTCGTATGCTCCACACATGACGTTTGATTTTGGAGCTTGCTATGAAGATACTTAAACGAATTCTCGCAGGGCTGTGCCTTCTTGTTTTTCTGTTCGTCGCCGTCTCATACGTGTTGCCCGGCAAGGCGGAAGTGTCCCGCAGCATCACCATCGACGCCCCGGCCGCAGTGATCTTTCCGTTTGTGAATTCCATGCAAGCGACCGAGAAATGGTCACCCTGGCTGTCACGCGATCCGGAGACGAAACTAAGCTACAGTGGCCCCGATGAAGGAGTCGGTAACAAGTTGAACTGGAGCTCGGATCACGCACAGGTCGGCACGGGGTCGCAGGAAATCGTCGAGAGCGTGGAAAATCAACTGGTCAAAACAGATCTGGACTTTGGGCAGATGGGCACGGCGTCGGCTTCGTTCACCCTGACACCCGATGGTGACGCGACCAATGTGACTTGGGGATTCGAATCCGATCTGGGGCTCAATCCCATGTCCCGCTGGATGGGGGTGATGATGGATAAATGGGTTGGCGGCGATTACGAGCGGGGTTTGAATAATCTGAAAGCGCTGATCGAAAACAACACCTAGACCTTTCTTGGGATTGCGACATTCGTTCTGGTATGCCCACCAAAGCGGCGGGGAACTTGCGGATCAATCCAAACGAAACCGCGCGAATTTGCCGAAATGGTCGGATCCCATGAACGGGCGCAGCTCGACCGTTCCGGTTGTTCCTTTCGGGAACAAAAGGTTGTCGATCGGCAAGGGTAAGTGCCAGCTGCCAAGATTATGAGTATTCAGGACGGCCCCAAAACTCTGGTTGTCTGCTGCCGCTGCGATCCGCCGAACGCTTGCACCCCAGGGAACCATGTTGAAATCTCCGGCAATCAGAACCGGGCCATCCAATTTTGCGATGCGTTCTGCAATGATCCGGCTTTGGGTTGATTGGTCGTAGGGAAAAGGCCACTTCAGGTGGATTGATACGATCCAGACCAAAGACCCATCCGGGGCCTTGACCTGCAATCCGACAAGACCATGGCCTTTCAGGCAGAACCCGGAACCTTCGACAATCGGAAGAGTTGTCAGGATGGCAACGTTTTGTTCGGGACGAAACTCACAGATCACCTTTTCGGGGTAGTGCTCGAACAGGTTGCTCATGTATTCGCGGTTGTGACTTGAGACTTCCTGCAACGTTACGATCTGAGCATCGGATGCAATGATGTCGTCGGCCAGCGAATACCGCGGCCAAGCCCGCCTCATGAGGTTCTTTTGATACAGCGTCAGGCACGGGCCGTCGCAGGCCTTGGGTGGCGCGGCAAAACTGGTTGCGATTGATCCGACGGCAACAGCGGCAATGGCCAAGGTCACCAAAGCAAGGTATCTGGCACGCATATACAGCAGGATCGCGGCACACGGCAAAAGCAGAACGCCGGCTTGCGGACGGAAAAGCGCAAAGGAGTCTCCCACCGCCAGGAATTGCCCGGTAAACCCGATGAGGATAAGCCCGACCAGAATGCCTGCACATCCTATGATCAGGTATCTTCCAATTCTGCGTTTGGTCGAAGTTCCCATGCTCTGCCTCTGATGCCGTGTGCAGGGCACCACCTGTTGTCTTTAATGACCCATCCGTCGCGTTCAGGTCCGTGTTTAGCTGGCAAGCACGCCTAAATTTGTCAACAGGTCGGCAATTTGGATTGCCGTCAGCGCTCTGCCGGTGCTTGGGGTCCGGTCGGTGCCTTGATGGGTGCGGCTGATGAGTTAGACGGCAAAATCCGAGCGTCTTTGGAAACTACCTCAGGTCCATCCCCTCTGGCCAGTTCAGTTCAAGGTTCAAGGTGATGTTTGCCTTTTGGTCGGGGGCAATACCCATCTCCCAAGCTAGAATTCCGCGTTGGTTGTCCACATTTTCTTCATTTGGGTGCGGATTGGCGTTCCACGTGATTTCCAGATCGTCCTGCTCGGAATATGGAACCCGGTCCAAAAGGCGCAGCGGCCAGGTTTGGTCCGTCAGGTTTTCAATGCTGATTTCAGCCTGTTCGATTCGTTGATTGGACCGCGAAATAATCCCGGTGTCACCGCTGCTGCGGTTCAGGATCTGTCGCGACAGTGTCAGACCATGGATGGGACCAAATCCCATTTCGATTTCTTCCCTAGGCCCAATTTCCTGCGACCCTCCGGCAGCAACAAGAATATCGTCTACAAACCACCGCGCGGCAGCCGACTCCAGAAGTCTCTGATCTATTGGGTTGGTGAACCGAGCGGTCCGATACGCCGTGTCATCGCGCCAGGGCACGCCAAGCGCAAAAACCTCGGCAGATTGGGTGATTGCGTCCAATGCGACCTCGGTAATCTCATAACCAGTGGAAACCGATATGAGATTTGGCAAAGTGTAAGTGATGCCGGTGCCTTCTACTGACGAGGTCAGTATCGTGCCAATGGATGTCTCTTCCACCACAACAGGTGCCTCGACAACCGCTTCTGCCAATTTCCCGAAATTTCCCCGTTCTGGTAGCGGTGGCGGTGTTTCGCGTATCCAATGTCGTACTGAAGGCAGCCATGATGCAGCGTTCTGCCCTGTGGGGGCAATGGTCGAAACATGCATCGTAACATCGCGCCAGTTTTCACCGGTGTCCTGCGTGATCAGGATGTTGCGGTCGATCCGAACTGTGGGCGCGTCGCCGGTTGCCAAATGAAACTCGTATCCCGGAGACCATTCTGCGGCATAGGAGTCGATGTAAGACACGGTCAGAGCACCCTTTGTTGCTGTTTCGGCGGTCACGTCGATGGCAACGAATACATGGTCATCAGCTTCGGGGATCAGTGCTGCCAGATCAGCCTGAGCAATCAACAAATCTTCTTCCAGCTGTTCCAGTTGCCGCTCGACACCCCGGGCTTCGATTTCCGCCGATTGGGCTTCTTGCTCGGCGCGCAGAGATTCCTCGGCGATCATGCGGGTGATCTCACGCAGCGTGTTTGGGTCGGCAGGCAGACCTTCATTCTGTCCCAATTGACCTAGAAACAATAAGGATTGGCGTGCAGCCTCGGCGCGTAGACGGGTGGCTTTTGCCTTGTCAGTGACAGCAGTGATCTGATCTTCGATGGCTTCGATCCGGTCCTCGGCCTGCATTACAGCTTCGCTTTTGCGGTCCTGTATCGGAAGGTTTTCAAAGCGCCGCAGCAACGCGGATTGTGTCAGATCTTCGGCCAGAACCTGAATTGAAAACAACTGATCTTCGTCACGTGCGGGAATGCCCTGCAAGATCAAACGATGGTTGCCAGCAGGAATTTCGTAGGCCCCTGTGCGGATAATGTCGGCTCCTCTGGGGTAAACCGTGACCTCACTGACTTTGGTGTCGATCAAAAATGTTTCAGCATTCAGGACAGTGGGCGCAAGGGCCAGAAGGTAAATCAGGGGTCTCATAATCACTCGCGGAAATCAGGGGCTAACTTCCCGCAAGGGTTGCAGCCCGGATGGTCGACTGCAAGCACAAAAAAGGGCCGCCTGCAAAGGGCGACCCTTAGGGGTTTTCAGCTTTGAAAGCCCTCAGCCCTTTTTCAGGACCTCACGGCCCAGCAGTTCGGCGATCTGAACCGCGTTCAGGGCGGCACCCTTGCGCAGGTTGTCGCTGACGCACCACAGGTTCAGACCGTTTTCGATAGTCGAATCCTGGCGGATGCGGCTGATGAATGTGGCAAAGTCGCCTGCGCATTCGATGGGCGAGACGTAGCCACCCGCTTCGCGCTTGTCGATCACCATGATGCCCGGCGCTTCGCGCAGGATATCGCGGGCTTCGTCTTCGTCCAGAAACTCTTCGAACTCGATATTCACGGCCTCGGAATGGCCGACGAAAACCGGAACGCGGACGCAGGTTGCAGTGACCTTGATCGACGGATCGACGATCTTCTTGGTCTCGACAACCATCTTCCACTCTTCCTTGGTCGAGCCGTCTTCCATGAAAACGTCGATTTGCGGAATGACGTTGAAGGCGATCTGCTTCTGGAACTTCTTCGGGGCGACTTCGGTTGTAGGGTTGTAGACGGCCTTGGTCTGATCCCAAAGCTCATCCATACCTTCCTTGCCCGCGCCCGACACCGACTGATAGGTCGACACGACAACGCGCTTGATCCTGGCGCGGTCATGCAGCGGCTTCAGCGCGACAACCATCTGCGCGGTCGAGCAGTTGGGGTTGGCGATGATGTTCTTGTTCTTGTAGTCGTGGATCGCCTGCGGGTTACATTCCGGCACGATCAGCGGAATGTCCGGGTCATAGCGATAGAGCGACGAGTTGTCGATCACCACGCAACCCGCCGCAGCCGCCTTGGGGGCGTAGACTTTGGTCGCCTCGGAACCCACGGCAAACAACGCCATGTCCCAGCCGGTGAAATCGAACGTGTCCAGATCTTTGGTCGTTAGGGTCTTGTCGCCAAAGCTTACTTCGGTACCCAGCGAGCGACGGCTTGCCAGGGCGGCAAGTTCATCAACCGGGAACTGGCGTTCAGCCAGAATGTTCAGCATTTCGCGGCCCACATTACCCGTGGCGCCGACGACTACGACGCGATAGCCCATTTCATGTCTCCAAAGTTAAGGACGCGCGTTCATAGCCGCGTTGCGGCGAAGAAAAAAGGGCTATCAGCGGGGTTTTCAACGACTGATGCCGAATTCAAGCGGTTCAATCGTTCAAAAGTCGTTCATAAAGCGCAACCAGCGCCTTTGCTTCGCCCTGAATGTCAAAATTCTGCTCGACATGGGTGCGGGATGCCTGACCCGCTTGTGACAGGGAATCATTACTTTTCAGCATTTGGGCAATCGCCTCGACCAAGGCGGGAACGTCATCGGGGGTCACCACTTTGCCAAAGGACGGATCAGTAATAATCTCGGAAAACGCGCCGACATCTGTGGCCACGACCGGAACACCGCAGGCCATCGCTTCGAGAGGGGTCAAACCAAACCCCTCCCACCTCTGTGGCGCAACAAACAGGTCCAGGGCCTGATACCATTCAGCAATCTGATCTACGGTGACCTCGGGCTTGAAAAGGATGCGATCAGACAAGCCAGCTTTGGCGACTTTATCCTTCAGTTCGGCCAGAAAAGTGGTGTGTTTCTCGGTTGCCCGGCCCATGATGATACCGGACACTGTGTCGAACCGTCCGCAAACGTCAATCATGGCGTCGACAAAGGCATCCGTGCCTTTTTGGTGTCGGATACGGCCATAACACCCCAATAGTAGCCCATCTGGCAGCCTCAGCCGGGCACGGACAGCGACCTTGTCTGAAGGCGGAACGAAGTCCTCCAGGTTGATACCATGCATTACCACCTGCGAGTCTCGCTCAAGATACCCTGCGGTTTTGCGCGAGGTTGCAACGACAGCATCCATCTTGCCGATCAGCCATTTGGTATAGCCTGTGTGCGGCCTTTGGGACGCGCTTGTGAACAGCATTTTGAGTTTCAACCGGAACACATCGCGCAGGATGAGGCCCAGTAGCATCTCGGTGTTGCGGCGCGCGTGCCAGACCCGCCATTTACGACGCGACAGGAAAGGCAGTCGACCAAGCGGGATGTGTGGGGTGTCGGCGGGCAGACCCGGTCCAGTGGCGGCGATATCGATCCATTGCGCCTGCAGAGGAACCAGCCTTGCGATGGTCGCTGTTACGCCCGAAAGTCTGCGTTTTAGATTTGGGGCTATGACAACGGGGTCTTTCAACGGACTCTCCTGATGGCTGCGTCAATCCACACTATCCCGGCTGAATAGATAGATCACGCAACCAATGGCAAGGGTGACCGCAAAAAACCCGAATATTGCGGTGTAGGGTGCCGTTGATCCGTCTTGCACGGTGGCTGCGTGAATACGTCCGGTGACGAATTGAGCAATGCCAACGCCGCCGATGCCGAAAAGATTCAGCAATGTCACACCACGCCCCACCAGATGCGGAGGCACGAAGGCACGGCCATGAGCCATGATGACCGGAAAGCTGGCACCGGTAAAGCCGATCACGGCCATCAGCAGGACAGACAGCCATGTTGCATCCTTGATCCACAAGCAAAGCAAGCCCAACGCAGCTGCGCCCAGTGCGTTGCCAGCGAAAACCACCCATTTCCGGGTGCCAAAAACGCGGTCCAGCGGTCCGTAAACAAAAGTGCCCGCAATCATAGCCGCACCCATGATCAGCGTTGCAGTGCCGATCTGAGTGGCACTTAAGCCAAAGACGTCATTCAGGTAAGGCCCGGCCCAAAGCCCTCGCAGCGCGGCAGCGGGGGCGTAGGCAACCAGCATCAGGGGCAGGATCAGCCACAGGGCAGGCTCCTTCAGCAAATCCAGCAGGGATCCCTTGTGTTCTGTTTCGACCTTCGCCGGGTCGTGAACAGTCAGCCACAGGCCCAATGCGATTGCGGCGGACACTGTGGCCAGCCCGACCATCGTTGCGCGCCACCCCATCCATTCCACGGCAAGCGCGGTTGGATAAGAAGCCACCAGATTTCCAACGGACCCTGCACCCAACATCACGGCGGCCAATGTCGCAAACCGCGCCGGGGGATATTCGCGCGCAAAGATATAGTAGGAGGCCATTAGGACCGGAGAGCACCCGACACCGATCAGGCCCATGGCTATGCTGATGTGCAGGGGCGTTGTTGCGGCTGCGAAAACCGCCGCTCCACCTGCCCCGCCCACCAGAAGCAGCGCGGCGGACGTGAGGCGGGGGCCAATCTTGTCCAGCGCCCATCCGACCGGGATCTGCATGACGGCGAACACGATAAACCAAAGACCGGAAGCAAAGGCCAGATCTTCGGGCGCGGCACTGATGTCACGTTCCAGATCCAGGCTGAGAACCGCAAGGAAGGCACGGAAAAACTGGCTCAGCACATAGCCCAGGCATAAAACCACCAAACCTGCCTGCATATTTAGCCCTTTCCTGCTCGTCCGAGGAAAATGCTTGGCACGCCGTGATGCAACGCACAAGCCTGTGTATTATGTTTCAAAATCAGGACATGGCTCGCCTTCCGGCTATCTTTGACAAAACATTGATTCCGAGGGGGAGCATGAAAGACCTCCAGTCTGCATTTTACGAAAACCTTCCCTTGCAGCGCGATTTTACCCGTCTGTCAGACCCTGCGCAGTTTTCAAAACTGCCCGATGATTGGGTTCTGGGTGTTGCCGACATTGTCGATTCAACGGGCGAAATTGCGCGGGGCAGGTACAAGACCGTTAATACTGTGGGCGCTGCGGTCATTTCGGCCATGATCAATGCAATGGACAGCGCGCTGTTTCCATATGTTTTTGGCGGCGATGGGGCGGGGTTTGCTGTCCCGCCTGGAAAAGCTGAAACCGCCCGGACTACGCTGGCGGATTTGCGGCGCTGGGCAGATGAAGAGTTCTCCATGCCATTACGGGCGGCGTTGGTGTCGGTGGCTGATATTCGCAAAGCGGGTAAGGATCTGCGCGTTGCGCGCTATGCACCCTCTACCGGAGTGGATTACGCTATGTTTTCCGGCGGTGGTCTGGCCTGGGCCGAGGCCGGGATGAAAGCCGGGCAAAACATGGTCACACCCGCAGGGCCAGGTGCACAGCCGGATCTGACGGGCCTGTCTTGCAGGTGGTCCAACAGCCCGGCCCGTCACGGTCAGATCGTTTCACTGGTCGTACAGCCCACACCGTCAGCAACCGAACGGGACTTTGCCGATCTTGCGCAATCCGTCCTATCCGCGTCGGAAGCGCTTGAGCGTGCAGGCCATCCGGTGTCGGAAAAGGGTCCGCCCATGACATGGCCTCCGCCCGGCCTTGACATCGACGCACATGTGTCGCGCGACGGGCGTCATGTGATTTTGCACAAAGTCGTCCTGCTGGTTCAGAACCTGTTGATCGCGGTATTGTTCAAAACTGGCCTGCGGATGGGACGCTTTGAGCCGGGCCATTACAGACATATGGTCAGCAGCAATGCCGATTACAGAAAGTTTGATGACGGGCTGAAAATGACGCTCGACTGCGATCCGGACACATTGCGCCAAATCGAACACCTGCTTGAAGAGGCGCGTCGCCGGGGGAAAATCAGATACGGTTTGCACGCACAGGACGAGGCGATGATGACATGTATCGTCCCCTCGGCTACCCGGGATGACCATGTGCATTTTGTTGATGGAGCCTCGGGCGGCTATGCGCAGGCCGCTGCGGCCATGCGCTCTTGAGTGTCTAGGAAGGTTTCCACTGCGCGGCCAGCGCGCGTGCCGCCTGTGCCAGCAGCATCACATCTATACCGACCGCCAGGAATTGGGCGCCCATGTCCAGATAGGCCTGACGCGCTTCGTCATTGGTGGCAAGGATGCCCGGCGCTTTGCCTGCGGCCTTGATCCGGGCCAGGGCGTCCGCGATGACCGCACGCACCTCGGGTGCGGCGCTGTTGCCCTTGTACCCCATGTCGGTTGACAGATCAGCGGGGCCAATGAAAACGCCATCCACACCTTCGACTTGAAGAATGTCATCCAACGCGGCCACTCCGGCGCGGGTTTCCACCTGCAACAACAGGCAGATTTCCTGATCTGCGGTCTGGATGTAGTCGCTTGTCGCCCCATACATCGTGGCGCGCGATGCCGCTGCACCAACACCCCGCACCCCGTCCGGCGGATAACGGCAGGCACGGACCAGATCCTGCGCCTGCGCGGCGCTTTCAACGACTGGAACCAGCACTGTCTGGGCACCGGCATCCAGAACCATCTTGATCAGCCAGGTCTCTCCAACAGGGACCCGCACAACGGGATGAGATGCGCTGCTGGCCAAAGCTGTCAGTTGATCCCGGATCGAGCGGATATCATTTGGCGCATGTTCACCATCGATCACCAGCCAATCGAAACCCGCGGTTCCCATGATCTCGGCGGTGACGGCTTCAGCAAAGCTCATCCAGCAACCAATCTGCTGTTCGCCCTTTATTAGAGCCTGTTTGAACATATTCTTTGGGGCTGGCATGCTGAAACCTCATATTTGAGCCGGTGCAGGTGAGAAGGACATGAAATGGATCTCGGTCGCATCTTCAACGGTCGTTCTAAATTGTCCAGCCTGAAATCGGCCCGCATAACGTGCGAATACGGGTATGGGCGCTGCTGCAGCGTGTCGGGTTGCTTGCTTATATCCCGGATTTCGGTGATAATTTTCTTATGACCGACGATCTCCCTCTGACGTCGCGATCTTTGCCCATTGCGCTTTTGCGTGCGCGGGAAAAGGTTATGGGACCCATTCGAGCAATGCTGGCTGACGCTGGCGTCACGGAACAGCAATGGCGCGTGTTGCGGGTGTTGAACGAAGAAGGCCCGCAAGAGCCGACGCATATCGCTGATCGCGCCTGCCTGTTGCTGCCAAGCCTGACACGCATTCTGCAAAAGCTGGAGACCCGTGGACTGATCACGCGACGCAGCCATCCGGCAGACCGACGACGTCAGGTTGTTGAGATCAGCGCACAAGGGGTTCAGATCATTCGCGCCAATCTGGCTGCAAGCACGGCTCAGGCGGAACGTATTCGATCTCAGCTTGGACCGGACAAGCATGAACTCCTGCTGGATCTGCTGAACGAGTTGAAAGACCTCGAATCCTGATCATTGGTACTGCATCAGATGTCTTCGGCAGTGACCCCGCCGGAAACTGTAGGGGGAGTCTCCGACGGGGCGGCCAGACCCGGACTGGTCGTTGGTGCCTGGCCCAAGACCGGTTACGTCAAACCTGACGGTCCGGCCTGTGCTTCGGAGTATATGAAAAGCCTGAAATGTGGCTCTGAACAGGGTCATTTGGCCCTTGGGGGAGGGGCCTTGCACCTATACTCTCCGAAACTGGTTTAGGCAGATGCCGACCGGTAAATGGGTCAGCGCGTGGTTTGCCGACGTCACTTTGGTGATATGCATTTCCAAAGCTGCTGTTCTGAATTTTGACACCGCACCGAAATCGGCGCGAGCCTGACTACCTGAGGAATTAGCCCGGTTTTGGACTGAGCCAAGAGGTGTTTCGACCTGTTTGTGTACTGGTGAGACCATAAAAACTGATGAAGCCAATTTTTGACACGGCGTCAGTCATTCCGGTCAGAATTGAGCCGTTTCACGCTGAAACACCTCTTCGAGATTGGCGAAATACAGCGTGTTTTCCGGGCTTGCTGGCGGGTCTGGCAGACGTAATATGGCAGTTGCGCAACCTTCAGGAACTATCATGCCAAACAGCCTGTTTTCGCTTCCGGACCCGATCTCCATCCCCGTTGTCGGCGCGGCGGCCGGATATCCCATTGGACGGATCTTCTGCGTCGGTCGAAATTATGCAGCCCATGCCGCCGAAATGGGGAATGAGGTGGATCGCGAGGCACCTTTTTACTTCACCAAATCCGCCCCGAACGCCGTACTCTCAGGTGCGACGGTTCCTTATCCTGCCGGGACCCAGAATTACCATCATGAGATGGAATTGGCATTGGCCATTGGAAAGCCCGTGTTTCGCGCCACTAGCGCGCAGGCGTGGGATGCCGTTTTTGCCTATGGCTGCGCCCTGGATATGACGCGCCGTGATCTGCAAATCCGCGAGCGCAACAAGCAGCGGCCCTGGGATCTGGGAAAGGACGTCGAATACGGAGCGGTCTTTGCCCCGTTGACACCAGCTGCCGACTGGACCCCGGAGGATGGCAAACGCATTCAGCTAAGCGTAAACGGAGAGTTGCGCCAGAACGCGACCCTGGAGGAGCTGATCTGGAAGATCGACGAGATTGTCATGCACCTGTCCGGCTTTTACCACCTGCGCCCCGGTGACCTGATCCTGACCGGTACACCGGCTGGTGTTGGTCCGGTTGTTGCGGGGGATGTTCTGACAGGTAAGATTGATGGGCTGGAGCCGGTCAAGTTGACCCTGTCAGACGCAGAATAGACCCTAAATAGGCTCTTTCAGCCAGTCTTTGGCGAAAGTCACATGTTCCACACCGGCCAGTCGCCGCACCCGGTCCAGCTCGGCGTTCAGGCGTCGGGTACGCGCATTTGACCAGCGGACCCGGCGCTCGGGCCAGAGCGCTTTGACGTGAAGCAGGTCACGATCGCGGTGGGCTTTCATATCGATACGGCCAATCATACGGTCGCACTCAAGCAGCGGAAAAACGTAGTATCCATAGGTTCGTTTGGCCTCGGGGACGAAAACCTCGATGCGGTAGTGAAAGCCGAACAGCCGCTCGGCCCGGTTGCGGTCGCGCAGCATGGGATCAAACGGGCTGAGCACGCGAATGCGGCCTGGTGGCTGCGGTACTTCGGTCGTCAGATCTGGTCGGGCGTATGTCTTGCGCAAGCGCCCATCGGCACAGGTAACCTCGATTTCTTCAATATCGCCACTTTCCAGCGCCGCAGCGCACCAGTCTTTTGCCTCAGCCGCGCTGACGGTGTCCCAGAAAGCCGCCAACTCTCCGGATGTTGCAAATCCCAGCCGGTCCAGTGCGGCGTTGCACAGCCAATCCACGGTCCCCTCGGCATCACAGGGCGTGCTGCCGGGGCAGAGATGTGTTTCAATCACGCGCTCTGTCAGATCATAGCGTTTCTGGAAGCCATCCCGACCAACGACGGTCAGGGCACCCGAGCGCCACAGATACTCCAACGCGGTTTTAGATGGGTGCCAGTCCCACCACCCGCCCGAGCCCTTCTTTTCATCCTTGCCAACATCCGATGACGACACCGCCCCATGGTCGCGGATGTGTTGCAGCACTGTGTCAAACTGCTGTTCGAACCCATCCCGCCGCCAGTTCTTCCACCGCGCCTTCAACATATCCGCATCCCGCTGAAAGCGCAGATGCCAATGCTGATAGAACTCCATTGGAATGACCGCCGCATCGTGCGTCCAATGCTCGAATAGCGCATTGTCCCTTTCATAGAGCCTTTTTAGGTTGGCTCTGCGATAGGCGGGCCTGCGCGAGAACAGGATCATATCATGGGCACGGGCAACGGTGTTGATGCTGTCAAGCTGAACAAACCCAAGCCGGTGGATCAGATCCAGAAGCGCGACACCTTTGGCCGAACCCGAGGGTTGTTCGCCCAAAGCGTGGCGGTCCATGAAGATCGCCCGTGCCGCCCGATTGTCGAGCCTTTTCAGGGGTGTGTTCATCGCCGTTTCAGCGTGTCACCATAACTGATCGTGGGGGTCAGAGTAACGCGTGTCTCGATCTCGGTATCAGGATTTTCCAGACGTTCGGCGATGATCTGGGCGGCTTGACGGCCGATTTCCAGACGACACGCGTCCATCGTCGCGAGTTTTCGGGGCAAGCCTTGCAAAAGCTCGACATTGTTAAACCCGGCCAGGCCGATCTGTCCCGGAATATCGATACCCTGTTCCAGCAGGTACAGCAGGCCACCGGCCCCGATCATATCGTTCGAGTAATACAGAAAATCCAGCTCGGGCGAGCGTTCCAGCATGGCCTGGGTCATTTCGCGCCCCTTGGCCAGGGCCGATCCACCGGAATAGAACTCGCGATCCTCGATCTCGATCCCGTGTTTGCCTAGAACTTCGGTAAAGCCTTCGAACCGCTTCCGTGCGCGGTGATCCAGCGGCATCTTGGTGCCCATGAAACCGATATGCTGATACCCGGCCTTCAGGATTGCCTGCGCCATTTCGCGCCCGGCGCGACGATGTGAGATCCCCACCATCGCATCTACCGGTTTGCCATCCGTGTCCATGATCTCGACCACCGGAATACCCGCCGAATCCAGCATGGCGCGTGCGGCTTCGGTATGTTCAAGCCCCGCAATGATCACGCCAGAGGGCCGCCACGAGAGCATCTCGTACAGCACTTTTTCCTCTTTCTCGGGCAGATAATCGGTTACACCGACCACGGGTTGCAGTTCGGTGTCTTCCAACACCTGGTTGATGCCTGTCATCACCTCGGGGAAGACCATGTTCGAAAGCGAAGGGATGATCACCGCGATCAGATTAACCCGGCTGGACGCCAATGCGCCCGCGATCTTGTTGGGAACATAGCCAAGCTCCTTGGCGGCCGCCAGAACGCGGGTGCGGGTGGCGTCAGACACATCCCCCCGGTTACGCAGAACCCGGCTTACCGTCATCTCGGATACTCCGGAAGCCTCGGACACATCACGAAGGGTAAGCGGGCGTTTGGTTTCACTGTTCACGGGAGGCACCTGCGTTGTTGTTTTGTCCGATGGTAGCGTGAACAGGTCGGTGTGTACAACAATTGTGCAAAGGCGATGACAACTCGGAAAATCCCGGTTACAGAGAGCCTGGCACGGCCCCGTGGCTCAACTGGATAGAGCAGCCCCCTCCTAAGGGGCAGGTTGCAGGTTCGAATCCTGCCGGGGTCGCCAAAACTGCCTGAAAAATATGGCTTATTTTCAGCCTGTTGTGCAGAAGCGTGCGGAAACGCCCGGTTCGTTCTCCGCCGAATTCCCCGAAAACGGGCGAAATCTCGTACAAAACCTGTACAAAATTCGCACGTCCGTGCGGCATTTGGGGCCATCCGATGAGCTGGCGTGTGGCAAATGCGTGCGCCGAGCGGAAGTTCGGGAGTGCGACGCGTAAGCAGATCATCATGTTCTTGGCGGATAAGGCCTCCGACGATGGTTCGGGCATCTGGTGTTCCAAGGGGACGATCCAGCGGCATACGGAGCTGGGGGAGACCACCGTCAAGCGGACCATTCGCGATTTCCTTAAGGAAGGTATCCTGGTCGAGACAGGCGCGTGCGGGTGCAAGAACGGGTTTACGGTCGTTTACCGGATCGATCTGGCTCGGATCGAGGCTTTGGAACTAACCGCCGAGCCCGAGATCGAGACGGGGGCCACAGTGGACCCCGTCCAGACTGGACCCGGAACGGGGGCCACAGTGGCCGGGGTACCGGGGCCACCACGGCCCCCAAACCATCCTAAAACCATCCATAAACCTCTTACGCGCGAGCGCGTGGTGGCGGCGGATGAAGAAGCTGAGAAGATTTTGGCCACCTATCCGCCCGACCGTCTGCGCGGGAAGGCTGAGTGTGTTGGGCGGATCAGAGACATCCTGGATGCCGGAACTAAGGTCGGGGACCTGTTGCAGGCTGTGAAGGCCTATGCGACCGAGAGCGCTGGCTTCACCCGCTCCAAGGTCTGTTTCTCGGACAACTGGTTCAAGTCAGGGCGATGGCAGAGCTATGTCGAGGACATCGCCAAAGGCCGGGAAGAGGCGAAGGTAAAGGAAGCCGAGATGCTGGCAGGCTTGGCGAATTGGGTCACAGACAAGCACCCTCTTTGCCGCCATATCACGTCGGGCCAGGTCGATGCGTTGCTGGCCGCGAAGCTGGTGACACAGGCGCAAATCCAGGCGGCAGGCCTCAAATCATGAGCACCACCGATCCCACCGAAGCGCAAACAGCAAGGCGACCCATGTCATACGGCTGCGCCGATGACACGGGAGCTTGCGAGGGGCGGCAAGCCTCCCCTTCGAACCCCACCGGCGCGGGCAAAACCCCCGCCAAGGAGCCGCTGACCGAGACCTTCGTCTTCCGCTGCACTGCGTCCGAGAAGGCCCAGCTGCGCGCCAAGGCTGAGGCCGCTGGCCTGCCTGCCTCGACACTTCTGCGCGAGGCGCTAGGCCTGACCGAGGCGCGCCGCCGCAAGCCCATCCCGCGCGTCGATCCAGCTCTCGTACTGGCGGTCGGGCGCATCGGTGGCAACCTCAACCAGATCGCCCGCTGGCTGAACCACGCCATGAAGGTCGGGCGCACCGACCTCGACACGCTGACCGTCGCCCGCCGCCTTGTGGTGATCGAACGCCAGCTTGCCGCGCTCCTCGATGAGGCGCGTCGGTGCTGATCAAGTTCTTCCCCAACGGCAAGGGCGCGGGGCCGGTTGGATACCTCGTGGCCGAGCGCGTGCTGGCCTATGACGGCAACCGCGATCTTATCCGCGATGCCGATGGCCAGCCCGTGACCGTCACGCGCGATCCGCTGCCCGAAGTCCTGCGCGGCAATCCCGAACGCACCGAAGCGCTGATCGATGCCAACCGTCATCAATGGACCTACCGCGCGGGCGTGATCAGCTTTGCGGACACCGACGACCCGACCGAAGACCAGCAGGCCGAGGTCATTGACCAGTTCGAGCAGCTGGCCTTCGCGGGGCTGGACCCCGAGCAATATGAGGTGCTCTGGGTCCGCCATCGCCACGAAGGCCGGGTCGAGCTGCACTTCTGCACGCCGCGCTTGGAACTGACGACGGGCAAGAGCCTCAACATCGCGCCGCCCGGCTACCAGGATGCCTATGACAGCCTGCGGGACGTGTTGAACCAGCGCTACGGCTGGGCCGATCCGATGGACGTGGAGCGCGCCCAGGAGGTCCGCGACACCATCGAGGCCCCAACCCGCGCCCAAGGCCGCGACGAGCTGCACGCCTGGATACAGGACCAGATCGACCTCGGGCTGATCACTGACCGCGCGACCATGATCGACGCCCTCACCGACGCAGGCTTCGACCTGCCGCGCACCGGCAAGGCCTACATCACCGCCCGCGATCCCGACACAGGCGAGCGCTGGCGGCTGAAAGGAGAGATTTTCCATGAAGACTGGCAAGCCGACCCGATTGAGCGAGAAGCTGAACGCGGAGCTCGACGAGATCAGGGAGGAACATGTCGCCTCGATCTCATCCCAGCTCAAGAGCTTCAGGATCGATTTGAAGAACATTGTGGGCGCCGCGCAGCATACCATCGCGAGCGATACGCGCCGCTTTCAGAGCGAGACGGCGAGCATGTTCGAGACGCGGCTGAGGTCGATCCGCCTCTGGCTGACGATCTCGCCCTGGCTGATCGCGGCGATTGTGCTGATGGGGATCGCCTTGATGATGGCCGCGAGCTTCTTCTGGACGGTGCATCTGACACGCTCGGAACTGACGGAGATGGGCCTGACGCGGATCGATCGCCCGGAGGGGATATGGCTGATCCTGGACCCATCGAAGACACGCCTCAGGACCTGCACGATGGGCGGCCAGCACGTGACCTGCATTCGGATCGAGGAGGACTAGATGACCCAACTGACAGCTTTGGAACGCGACTTGCTCGCCTGCGTCGAGCGGTTGGTGACGGCCTCAGAGGCCTCCGTGAAGGATTTGACCGCCTTGGAGACACGCTCGACCGGCAGGATCGAGAGGGAACTGGCTGGCTTGAAAGACTGCGTGACCTTGCTCATTCGGTCTCAGGCCGCATCCATGAAGGCCTTGAACGGATTGCTGAACGACGAGGCGAGCTACAAGACGCTGAACGAGAGCTTGCAGCAGAGCTTGACCTTAGCGAAGGCCGCCGCCGAGAGATTGAAGGACAGCTAGACAGCCAAGAGACGCATGCGGAGAGGGGGTTGACGCACTAGCTGCACTCGAAAGTTAGTCAAATTTAACCGGCAGTCGATTGCCGACCAAAACAACCACTTAAGAGAGTAGCCAAGTGGAAATCACAAACGTCAACATTGTGATCGCGATGACAGTACGAATTGCTGCCATGAGAAGTTCTATGCGCTTTACAGGGTCGGTGTTCTTCCAGGTCTTAGTGATACTCATAACATGTTCCTCGCTTGGTTGATCTGCGAGAACTCGCTAAGCTTAAGTCTGAAGTTTGCTTAGGCCACCAATCGGACATGGATCGGACACCTTTGACGCAATGCAGCGCATGGTTGCCTAAAGAAATTTCGGTGAATGCTAGGGTGAAACAAAGAACGCTATGAGTGAAAAGACTGGAGTTCGGACATCGCTTCCTCTGCCGGAAGGATTTCTAACAAGGCTCAGATCGTCTGCAGAGATGACCCAATCTGATTTGGCGGTCGACTCAGGCGTTTCCGTTCGAACTATCGGACGCTCAGAATCAAGCAACTCAGTAACGGCTGACATCGCAGTTTCACTCGGCTTGGCATACACGACGCACTTTGGTTTTAGCATCGACCTGCGAAACTCCAAACAGGTTGCACATCTAGATAGTTTGCTCAAACGCAATCAACAGCTCACACCGGACACTGCAGGTACACCATGGCCAGAGTATATTTCTAACGATCTCACGCCAGACAGGCCAGTTGTTGGTCGATCTGAATTGATTTCGGAAATCTTCACTGAAATCAATGTTCGAAAACGAACGGACAAGAAACCAATCATATTACTCCGAGGAAAACCGGGAGTAGGGAAGACAACTATAGCAAGGCAGTTTGCCTCAGACCTATCACATCACTTCTACGGCGTGTGGTGGTGTCGCGCTCAGAGTCTTTCAGACCTGATTGGAGATTTTTGCCGTCTTGGCGACATCATTGGCCTACATTCTTGGAACTACGACTCTCCTTATGACCGCGCTCTGGCCGTGGTTGACAAAATTGCACGCGAAGGAAGGCCCTGGCTAGTCGTTTTTGACAATGCGGAGTCACCACGCGTAGTTTCCAGCTTTGTTCCAGACAAGGGGAATGTAAGCGTCATCGCGACCACGCGTGAAGGCGAATGGCCAACAGAGAGGTATAGCGAGTTTGAGGTGAATGTTCTTGAGCCCATCAGTGCTAAACTGTTGTTTGAGCAAGAAGCTGGAAGAGCTCAATCGGCGGCCAACGAGGTATACGATCTAGTTACTGAACACCTTGACGGTTTACCTCTTGCGATCGTTCACGCTGGAGCGTGGTTCAAGGATTCACCTTCTGCGACTGTGGCGCAGTATGTAAGTCAACTGTCACGCCGCATTTCGTTTAAGCCTGAAACAATCTACGACTATCCGGATAGTCTGTACGGCGCAGTTATGCTGTCTGTTGAAAAGCTTACAACAGAAGCAAGAACTGTTGCGCAAGTTTTAGCCTTTTGGGCACCGACCAATCTCTCACCTCGTTTTTTTGACAACTTGAAAGAGGGAACTCACACAAACGAACTTTTCGCCCCATTGCCTCTGCCGATACGTAATATCAACTTTGAAGCTTCGTCGATCTCTGGCTATTTTGCTGAATTGCGCAGGCGCGGTCTGTTAGATTTCAGTGGTGAGTCGTACTCGATGCACCGAGTGAATCAGCTTGTAGTAAGGGCCTCAATACACAAAGATGAATACAAAATAGCAGGTCAGACTGCAGCATCGATTTTATGCACATACTATCCCCCTTCGGAAGAGGTCTACTCGAACCCAAACAGGCTTTCTGATTTGGCTGAGCACAACCGGGTTTCTCTGCAATATGTTTGTCCATCTGCTGAGGCCGCAAAACTCAGAATTCTCGGGTGGTATCACCACGACTTTCAACGAAACGATGATCTAGCACTGGAGTACGCAAACAGTGCAGTCGAGCTAAATGACCAGTTCCGTGGTGAAGACAATTTTGATTTTGGAATGTCTTACAACAATTTGGGGATTACTCTATGGCGGATGGGTGACATCCAAGGGGCAAAAGCTGCAACCTCTAAATCTGCAGAAATGGCTCGCTCAGCGACAGTCAAATGTGTCGATCATGGTATCTGGACTTCTGTTCACGGCATAATATTGATGACGGCATCAGATGAATTGGCTAGCGGGCAGCGCCAGACTGCTCTTGTAGATGTCGGGCGCATGCACCAGCGGGCATTGGCTATTTTCAACAAAGTGTTCAACACCAAGACAAACAGATTTACTGGCACATGTTTGACACATCTGGCAAATTTGAGGGCCTTGCAAGGCAGATGGGAAGCCTCTCTCCGGCTTTATTCCATGTCGTTACAAATTCGAGAGTTGGTCTTGGAGCCCAACGATCCCGACATTGCATACAGCTATGTCAACACTGGTATGGCATTACTTGAAAGTGGTCGAGGAGCGATTGGCCATAAAGGTCTGAACGCAATTCGATATCTTCTCAAGGGCTTGAGAGTGCGGGAACAGGCTTTTGCAGATAGACCGAGACATCCGGAACGTGTTTCCGCCGCAAGGTGGTTGTTGCGGGCCTACTTGGTGTTGCCAGAGTCATCTAAAGTCCCATGTTCTCCGCCTGACAACGAGATCATCGGCGCGCTATCGCGGGAGTACCAGTTGGATATCAGCGAAGCCCAACGTAGTGCGACCCAATTCGTAGAACGAATGCGGCAGTTCGAGAACGGTAAATTTGTACCACCAATGCCATCTAGCGAAAGCTAGACTTGCATCCAAACTCATTGTGAGATTGTGCAACACAGGCAAGAAATCCCTCTATCTACACACTGCTAGTACCCGTCCAAAAAAAGGCTAACAGTTGTATGGCATGCAACCAAGGGTACTAGGCCGTAATCAGAGGTTTGATGTAAGAAACGTCGATCTCCTTCGCCGCCAGGGCCATGTCATAGTTCGTCTGCAAGTTCACCCAATAGGCCGGGGTCGTATTGAACACACGAGCAAGCCGCAGGGCTGTGTCAGGCGTGATCCCGGTTGTGCCTTTAATCAAACTCTCGATCCTAGTCCGAGGCACGCCCAGACGCCGCGCAAACGCGATTGCCCCCATCTCCAGGGGATCAAGGTAAAGCTCCTTCAGGATTTCACCGGGGTGCATCGGGTCTTCAAGTATATTCATCTTCATGTCGTAAACCGCCTTCTCAATCGAACTGGCTCTGAAACTGGCACTTCTCGCCGCTCCAGTATCAAAACTAGGCCCTACTCAGCAGCCACAGCGGAATTGACGGATGCTTCTTCTAAGCAATCCTGGATTGCACGAAACAGTGCGTAGGACATGATCGGAGATACGCTGTTGCCGATCATACGGAACGAATGCCAGATCGTATCGTGAAAAAAGTGTCTGTCTGGAAACCCCTGTAGGCGAGCGGCTTCGCGAACTGTAATAACGCGAGGCTCTTCCGGGTGCAGTGGTCGGACCGATTGAAAAGAACCGCGATCAGAACCAGTCCCTGCGCGAAGAGTCGGACACAGGCCTTCCCATGATAGCCGTGGATGGCGGCCAACTTTGTCAGTTTTTCCAGGTGGCACCTTTGCAAAGCGCTTCTTGACTGCGTCAGTATGCTTTGTTCGGATATTTCCAGTAAATTTGCGATCTTCAGCGACTAATCGCTCGGCATACGCAGAAAGACCCATGCCGGATGGAATTTCCCATGTGTCATCGTGCGAGGTGGTTGAAGATTTTTTAGCGGCTCCCAAGTCAATGATCGCGTCAGCGACGCTGGTCGGTGGCATTCTATAAGGAGCAAGGTGCTCTTCGCCGAACAAAATCTGCAGTTCCTTCCGAAAGCCGATAACAAACACACGTTCTCTTTTGGTTGCAGCACCAAAATCAGATGCATCCAAAACCATAGGTGCAGAGATGCTGAAGTTGTCTGATACATGCTCCAGAGCTCCAGACAGGACTTCTTTGGCCGCTCCCTGTTGAAGTCCAACCACGTTTTCCATCACAAAGAATTCTGGCTGAACCTCACTTACGATCCTGAAAAAATGCGACAAAAGCTCCCGTCTGGGGTCATCTTCGCGTCGTTTCCCGATCGAGCTGAAGCCTTGACATGGTGGGCCACCAACAATGCCGAGGATTGGTCCAGATACTTCTTGGCTGATGTCTGCCGCTTTGAGCAGAGAAACGTCTGCCTGAATTTGTTTGGTTGATGGAAAATTGCGGTGATAGGATGAAGAAAGCACTGGGTCGTTGTCATAAGCTAAAGCGACTGAGAATCCAGCCGCTTCAATGCCGTGGGAAAACCCCCCGCAACCTGAAAATAGCTCTACTACAGACACTTACGCCCTTCCTTTCTTTGCCTGTGGTGCTTCTAACCCAGCTTTCCTCATTTGTCGATCGCTCAAGCGCTGACGGGCTCAAACCTCAAGCGTCGCAAAGTTTGGCAGGTAGCGATAGAGCTTTACGAACGAATTGGCTTCTCGTTGCGGTATGTCTCCATCGACCTGTAAGTCTCGCCCGGCTGCCAAAGGAAGCTGGGTTTCCAAGTACCTGATCTCTTTGATTGTCAGCTTAGGAACCTCTATGTCAATTAAGTCATTGCCTTCTCTCAGGAAATCAAGTTCGCCGAAGTGGCATCTCTCGAAATTTTCTTGCTCCGGTTCATCGTACAAAACCCCGACGATTGTGGTCATCGGTGCATCATCTTTGTAGCTGAACGACACGATCGGATTGAAGTAACACTCTGGACCGCCTTGACCGTTTCGTCGCGCGACGGCTTCTTCAATTTCAGACAAAATCATGCTCCTGCTCAATTTTGCAAATCGTCTGCCCAGTAGGTCATCGTCAGCGACGTTGTCCGCGACGCGTTCACGTCCAAATGTTACCTTGAAACGCTCTAAAGCCGTTGGACCATTCGGGTCGTCCTCAGCGGCATTAACTTCATCGGCCCGACCACAGTTCACTGAAATCGCAATAATTGACCCAGATCGACACGAGCCGGCGACAAGGCGCGCATCGAGCAATA